>JAKSNT010000021.1 GCA_024399575.1 Paludibacteraceae bacterium | reverse complement strand
CAGCCAATGGTTTCACCTCTTTCTCGGCGAACTCACGGATCATCTGCTGGAACAGGGCCTGTTTTTTATTCAAATTAAAGTCCATATATAATATAATGTGTATTATTTGTTATAGTTAAAGAATCCTTCGCCAGTCTTACGTCCGAGTTTTCCGGCACGCACCATCTTGCGGAGAAGTGGATGTGGTTTGTACTTGTCACCAAACTCAGCATGAAGAACCTCCATGATAGCAAGACATACGTCAAGGCCAATGAGGTCGCCAAGTGCGAGAGGTCCCATTGGGTGATTGGCACCGAGTTTCATGGCTGTATCGATATCTTCAGCAGAAGCGACACCGTCAGCGAGGATGCCGACACCTTCGTTCACCATAGGGATAAGTATTCTGTTTACGACGAAACCTGGAGCCTCCTTGATTTCGACAGGAGTCTTGCCGAGTTTCTCGACGAGTTCCTTGATAGTGGCATAAACCTCGTCAGAAGTGGTGAGACCACGGATGACCTCGACGAGTTTCATTACAGGAGCAGGGTTGAAGAAGTGCATACCGATAATCTTGTCGCCACGTTTTGTAGCAGCAGCAATCTCGGTGATAGACAACGACGATGTGTTTGTAGCGATGATAGTCTCAGGCTTGCACATTCCGTCAAGTTCAGCGAAGAGCTGTTTCTTCATATCCATAGCCTCGACAGCAGCCTCAATGATGAGGTCGGCATCAGCGAGGTCTTTATAGTCAACTGTAGTAGAGATATTTGCAACAGTTGCGTCCATATAGTCTTGAGTAACTTTACCCTTTTCAACCAATTTTGCGAGACCCTTCTTGATTTTGCCAAGACCTTTTTCAAGGCTTGCCTCCGAACGGCTTTTCATAAGGACAGGCATACCAGCCTGAGCAAACGCCTGAACGATACCGGCACCCATTGTGCCAGTTCCAATTACTGCAATTTTCATAATTCTATCGTTTTTATTTGTTTTGAAATTCTGCTTTACGTTTTCCGAGGAATGCCTGCATACCCTCTTTCTGGTCTTCGGTAGCGAAGCAGGCACCGAACTTACGGTTCTCAAGCGCAAGAGCCTCAGTACGGTCCATGTCGTAATTCTCGTTGATGACCTGTTTAGCGAAAGCCACAGCCTTAGGGGCATTTGCCACAATCATCGAAGCAAGTTTCTTAGCGTAAGCCATCATCTCGTCGTGTGGCAGCACTGCATTTACAAGGCCTATGCGGAGAGCCTCGTCAGCCTTTATGTTGCGACCAGTATAGATGAGGTCTTTAGCCATACCCTGACCGACCAGTTTGGCAAGGCGATAAGTACCTGAAAAACCAGGAATGATACCGAGTTTCACCTCTGGCTGACCGAAGACTGCATTGTCGGCAGCGATACGGATATCGCATGCCATGGCAATCTCGCAACCTCCACCGAGGGCGAAGCCGTTGACGGCTGCAATGACAGGAATCGTCAGATCCTCGATTTTACGGAATACCGAAGCACCATACTGTCCGAAAGCCAACCCCTCCTGCTCGTTGAATCCTGCCATTTCGGAAATATCAGCACCGGCAACGAACGATTTATCGCCATCGCCCGTGATGATGAGAAGACGGACAGAAGCATCAAGCGAGGTGACGAAAGCGTCTATCTCCTCAAGAATGGCACGATTGAGAGCATTCAGCGACTTAGGTGCCGAGATGGTCATCGTGCATATAGGACCCTCGTTCTCTATTTTAAGAAAGTTGTAAGCCATATCAGATAGCCATTTTCTTCAAATCAGGCGATACGATGAGTGTTGCCTCGGTAGCAGCCTGAACCTGTTCAACGGTAAATTCAGGATTGATTTCGGTAAGTTCGATACCCTTAGGAGTAACGACCATAACACCCATCTCGGTGATAATCATGTCAACCTCGCCAGCAGCAGTCAGAGGAAGGTTGCACTGTTTCAAAATCTTAGGAGCACCTTTAGCAGTATGTTCCATAGCGAGGATAACGCGTTTTGCACCTACGAGAAGATCCATTGCGCCACCCATGCCAGGAGTCTTCTTGCCAGGAATCATCCAGTTGGCAAGGTTACCCTTCTCGTCAACCTGAAGAGCACCAAGGAATGTGACATCAACGTGACCGCCACGCACATAACCGAACGAAGTGGCACTATCAAAAGAAGAAGCACCAGGAACCATCGTAATGAAACCGCCACCAGCATTGGTGAGATATTTGTTTTCCTTTCCTTCTTCAGGAGCGCCACCCATGCCGAGCAGACCATTCTCCGACTGAAGAGTCACGGTTACACCTTTTGGCAAATAGGCAGGAATCAAAGTAGGCAAACCGATACCCAAATTGACTACGTCACCATCATGAAGTTCGAGGGCGCAACGACGTGCAATCACCTCGCGAATCTGATTTTTATCCATATCTTTTTTCTATTTTAATATTCGTAATTATCTGTTTCCTTTACGACGATTCATCTCCTCGGCAATGAAAGAAGCGACATCGTCGGCATAAGTATTCATACCGAAACCTGCATCAAACCCGAGTTCCTTGGCAAGTTCGTGGGTGATGCGAGGACCACCACAGATGAGTATAACCTTGTCGCGGAGGCCTTCAGCCTCAAGAAGTTCAACAAGATTGGTCATATTCTGGATATGTACGTCCTTCTGAGTAACAGTCTGCGAAACGAGCAATGCGTCAGCCTTCATCTCGACAGCCTTTGCAATGAAATCCTCGTTCAGCACCTGACTGCCCATGTTGAGGGCATCAAACATCTCGTAACGTTCAATACCGTAGTGACCGGCATAACCCTTCATATTCATGATAGCGTCAATGCCGACAGTATGGGCATCAGTACCAGTCGAAGCACCTACCACGGTAATCTTGCGACCTATGTTCTTGCGGATATACTCGTCGCAATCCTCCATTGACATCTTGTTCGAGTCAACCTTTGGAACATGAATCTGGGTATAATCGACAGTCTGGCTGCACGACCCATAGCAGTTGAAGAAGGTGAAGCCTTTTGTCAGTTCCTTACTATATACGACCAGCGGGTTAGTGAAACCGAGTTTGAGCATCAGCTGCTTTGCAGCCTCGATAGCCTCGTCGCCCGCAGGAACAGGAAGTGTGAAACTCATCTGCACCTTGCCGTCGTTCATTGTGTCGCCGTATGGTTTTATCTTGGTGAGGTCAAGGGTCTTGTCGTAATCCTTTGCCTCCATTGAATACAATCCTTCGCTCATGATTTTTCTAATTAACTGTTAATTACTTTTTCAACATAATCGCAATGAATGGGTTGCTGTAGTGCTGGCACTTCTTGGCAACACCGGCAAGGCCCTTACCGCCATTCTTCGGACGCTTGACGTCAGCAAACATACCTTTCTCCAATGCGTTGAAGAGGCCTTCCTTCTTGAGTTTCTCAAGCAGTGCAATAGTATCGTTCAGCACCTTGGCAGCACGTGTCTTGACAATACCGCCATCCTTGAATTCAACCTCCTCGCCTATGTTCTTCATGTTGTTGAAAATATATTTTGCATTCTCGATAGAGAGGAAGCGGTCGCTCATGAACGGAGTGTGGATAGCCTCGGTTGGCATACCGAGAAGCTGAATACCCTGATGTGTCCAGTTGCCAATGATGTTGAACATTGCATCCTGGATATGACCACGAAAGATGTTTCCTGTCATGAACTTGGTAGGAGGCATGTATTTGAGTGTAGCTTTAGGGAATATCTCGCGAGTCATCTGTGCCTGAGCGAGTTCGTAGAGGAAACCATTTTCAAGCATTGGGTCCATCTCAAAAGCATGACCAAGGCCCATCTGCTCTTCTGGAAGTCCAGCCATTGCAGCAAGCTGCTCGTTGATGAGGTCAGAAGCAAGAACCGTATGAGCCTCCTCGTAAGCATCAGCAGTGGTGAGATAGTTATCCTCGCCTGTATTGATGATTACGCCGGCAAAGGCATTGATCACACGGCTGAAGAACTGGTCAACCAGCGTACGCTGCATGTTGATGTCGCGGAACAAGATACCGTAAAGGGCATCATTCAGCATGACGTCAAGGCCTTCGAGAGCACCCATTGCAGCAATCTCAGGCATACAGAGACCAGAGCAGTAGTTGCAGAGACGGACATAATGTCCAACCTCCTCACCGACCTCGTCGAGAGCCTTACGCATGATTCGGAAGTTCTCCTGTGTTGCGAAAGTACCGCCGAAGCCCTCGGTTGTAGCACCGTATGGAACGTAGTCAAGGAGAGACTGGCCTGTGGTACGGATGACTGCTATGACGTCAGCGCCCTGACGTGCAGCAGCCTGAGCCTGGACAACATCTTCATAGATATTGCCAGTTGCCACAATTACATACAGATATGGTTTAGGACCTTCGCCGATAGTCTTGAGATAGTTCTCGCGACGTGCACGGCGTGCCTTGATCCTTTCGATATTAGCATCGATCACAGGTTTGAGGATAGCATCCCTTTCCGCCTGAGTATAGGCCTTAACTTTAGTGATGTCCAGTTTGCCGTCAGCCACCTGTTCGGCAATTTCCTGAGGTTGCTGTTTCAATTCGCACATTGCGTTGCCGAGGAAGAAGACAATACCCTCACCCAGAACGCCATTTTCCTTAATCTGGTCAACCAAAACATTTGGCAATGGAACGCCATTTGCATCAACGCCATCCACTCCGAGCAGACGACAGATGGTACGTTCAACTGCCACCGTAGTGTACTGTTCCACAAAGCCTTGAACGTCGTCAGCAATATCTTTTGCCACCGACTTTGCATAGTCCACTTTCTTAAAATCCAATCCTACTTTTGACTGTTGCATATTATTTTTTAATTTACATAATTTCGAGACTGCAAATTTACAACTTTTTTTTCAATCTACCAAACGATATATTGATTTTTTTCGGTGCAAAATATTGATATTTGTTTTGGCGTTTCAAGGAAAAGAGGTAACTTTGCAAACTTTTTAGTAACGATGTGACTCATGAAAAAAAACGCCATAATAATACCCATTTGCATCGCAGTTGCAGCAATTGCAACATTCGTCATAGCAATCAGCATAATGACAAATTTAGTCTTTACGTCCAAGCGGCTTACCGAGATTGCAAACAAAGCGGCAGATTCCGTTCTGGTTGCCCCTCACAGATTAGACAATGTAGAATTGACGTTCTGGCGGACATTCCCGCATTTTGGATTCAAAGTCAACAATCTCACTATCGGTTCACCGACCGAAGACACCCTCGCATATATACCAGAACTCGTTGTCACTCTTAACTTTCAGAAATATTTCGACAATGACATCGTTGAAATCAACAACATCGCATTCAAGAACGGGCACATCAATCTGCACGTAAACGAAGAAGGAGAAGGAAACTGGCACATCCTGAAAGCAAACCAAGCTGAAAAAATAAAGAAACTGCCTTTCAAAATAGGGCTGCAACATATCGACATCGCTCATCTGAAGACATCCTTCATTGACGACAGAGATTCCATAAGAATAATATATGCACGAATCGACATTGACGCCATAGCGAGAACTGACCAAGATTACAGCAGCATGACTTTTGACGATTGCCATCTTGTCATGGAATACGATTCAATCGTTGCCGAAATCAGGGCTAATGCCTCGTTTTCAGATACCATCGGAATACATTTCGACCAGTTTGACTTCGGCATATACGACCTTAATTTCTCGGTTAAAGGCAACTGGCTGTACGACACCAATTCCGGCAACACCTATTCTGATTTGACGTTCAATGCCGACGACTGGAAAATAAGCAAATTCCTAAACACGCTTCGCAAGCCTATATGGAAACACATTGCAAAAGCAGAAAGGACTTTTCGCTGCATTCAGGATTCCTTTCCCGAAAAACTTGTCGGAGATGCAGTCATTGACCTATATGTCCACACATACGGTTCAAACGACAGCGCAAGCTGTCCAATGATGGATATAAGTCTGAACGTCAACGATATGCATGGACATTACGACTATGACGAGATACCATATAAAATAAACCGCGCATACGCAAACATCTCTTCGCACATAGATTTCAGCAATCTCAGCAACAGTTCAATAAACATCAGAGACATAACGGCATACATTTCCAAACACGATGTAAACATGGCACAATCTGGCTCCAGGGTGGCACTCAAAGGAAAGTTGACCGACCTTTTCCCAACTGGAAACATTGAGAAGTTCAACCCCGAAACCGACATCAGCTGCCAGATAAAAACAAATATAAATGAACATGTTGATTCGACAAGAGTAACCAGTTCGCTGCTTGGAAATATTAACGACCACAATCGCTGGGACAACTTGCTGAAACATGGAATTGACAGTCTTCATTGCCAAGCCCATTTCGACATAAATGATTTGCAGATTGCCGCAAGCGACCGTACGCTGTTCATACCACAATGCAACATTAATATTTCGAATGACTTGGCAACAGACAGAGACAACCTTGCGAATTGCTCCTTCAACTGCCTGGCTTTCAATACGGACACTGACTGCCTGAATATGACAAAGATGGCTGGCATAATCAAAAGACACAGGCTCTCTGGTCAAACTCAATATTTAATGGAATGGAATGCAGAAAACCTGCAATGGTATTCTGTCGCAGGAAACGACACCTTGAACATACAAGACTTTCAATGCAAAATTATCGACAAAACGGAGGGGAATGACATTTCCAAGCCAAAATTCTCGATTGAAGGTTCAGACATGGAGCAAATCACCCAGATGATTACAACCATATATGCAGATATGAAAGCTGCTATATGCCAGACCTTGTCAAGATTCCACCATCACTGAAAAAAAGCATGTGCGCAAGATTTGTTCCTGCGCACATGCCTGTCAGCTTCTATTCAACATATTCCTGATTATTTCTTTGGAGTAAACTCCATTGTAAATGTACCGTCTGGATTGATAGATGTGAGTTTTATGTTGAATATGTCGTTCACGGTCGAGTTGGTGAGGGTATTGGCATCAAAGCCGAGACGTTCAACGAGGATTGGCATTATTTCGTTCCAACGGTTCTGCAATCTGCCGCCAGTCGTAATCAATACGCGGAAATGGTTGATGACAGCATTAGGATTGTAAACAATGTCGTACAGACGATAGAACCAACCAGTATAGACCTGCGTCTTGACATTGATATTGGTAGCATAAAGTTTCACACAGAATGTATCCGAAATATTCACCGTGCTGAGGAGAATTTCACCGCCATTGTTTTTCATCAACATGTCAGAAGTGATATTTTCGTAACGGTCAGTTATCTCCTTTGCAGTAAATTTACGGCTGCGTTTGAGCACACTTTCCTCGATGGCGGCAAGAGCTGTCTCAATATCAATATAATCAGAATGAGCCCAAGCATAATTTGACATCAGCATAAGGTCGTACGAAATATCGTCAGACAGACCATAATTGTTGAGTTCAAGGATTGTACGTCCTTTCTTGGACAGAAGTCCAATGCTATCGTTGCGATAGACAATCTGTGCGTGGCTGTATGGGAGGGTACACATCCAGTCGTATTCACCGAGGGCACCTTCTGCAGCAGCTTCATCGGTACGCCACTTGCCCCGACGGTCGATATATCCCCATTCTCCGTCAAGATTCACTGCCTTTGTCAGTTTGCGGTCATGGAAGAGAAGTCCATTCACGAATTTCATTGGAACGACCTGTTTGCCGTCGCGATCAATCCAACCACAAAGCGTATCCTTGAAAACGAGGAATAAATCATTGTCAGGGACAATCCAGTCGTAGTCGGCAACAGTCACCCATTTGCCTTTGTCGTTAATCAGACCATATTTATCCTGACTTTTGGCAATCATGATACCATCTTCAATCATATCCACCAAATAGTCATTCACTTTGAAGAGGTCCTCGACATCCATCGTGTTGGCATAGTGGGAAGCATTGGTTATTACCTCAGAAACATCTTTGAGCATAACGCCCTCATTCCATGCGTGGTTATCACGACTGACAAGATACGAGATGCTGTCACGTTTATAAGAAGCAATGAATTTGTCGCCAAGTCGGCTGACTTTAACGAGTCCCTCCGGTTCAATTAGCACCTCGCCTTTTTCGTTCACCATACCGACCTCCCTGGAGAGAGTGTAGAATACAGCACGGTCATCAAGAAATGCCGTTGCAAATTCAGCATTATCTAATTGGAAAAGTGTTTTTCCGTCACGGTCAATTACACGCAGATGTTCTTCGCGGTCAGCAACCCACGCTTTGTCTTCACTGAAAAATGAAGCGCTGGCATAGTGTCCGAACAGAGAATCGCCATCAGCATCGGCAAAATAATAGAAAACGCCTTCCCCGTCAGTAGCCTTCACAACGAAGCGACCCTCATGCATCATACTGACATCCCTGATGTTAGTTCCTTTCATGTGCGTAATATCTTTACTACGGACATCAACAAGCATAAATGAACCATCTATGTCTTCGATTGGGATAACGTTTGTCTTGTCAGACGCATAAGATAATTTCCTGTTACCACAACCTGTCAGACACGTCATTGCCATACAGACAACGAACACAGCAACGATTTGAGTACTTAATCTTTTCATAAGCATATATATTGAAATCAATTATTTATCATTTCAAGCAATTCCTCGTCAGCACCAAGCAGTCTGGCGACACGGAGAGCCTCATGAGGGACATCAGAATCACTGGTTTCAACAAGAGAATAATCTATCATTCCATCGATTGTCCCATTAGCCTCAGCATCCTGTCGCAATCCGCGGACACGAATTCTACGGAAATCGCCTTCAATACCATCAAAATGTGTCGTGATGAACGAAGCGACATTGCGTTCAGCCATCAGGCGTGCCATGCCGTTCACTATTTTCCGACCTTCGAAAGGGTTAGTAGTCCTTGCCAGTTCATCTTCAAGGACAAAAATCCGGCTGCCTGCACGTACTGCCTTGACAATATAGTCCATATCGCATATTTCAGCTGCGAAGGAAGAGAGTCCGTCTTTGGCATTCTCGCCATCGCCTCCAGTCATCAGCACGTCTTCGAAAAGCATCATTTCCGCCTTGGCAGCAGGCACATAAAATCCGTACTGACATAGCATCTGAGCCGTAGCAAGCGATTTCAGCAGGACACTCTTACCACCCATGTTCATACCCGTGACAAGAGTCAGTGTCCGTCCGAACGATATATCGACAGGTTGGTATTTCATACCACGCAGTCGCAACGACCTACGGACATCTATATTAAAGAGTCCGGTGAACGTGCATTTGTCGTCCGAAATTTCAGGACGCACCAACCCTTCAGACTTTGCAAAATCCGTTTTAGCAAGACGGAGGTCAGTCATTCCCAATTCAGTCAAAGCCGTTTTCAGCGGATTTGCAAAATGAATCAATTCTTCTGCGAGACGAATACGCACTTCGTCCTCGATTCTGGCAATCTCGGCATAACGTTCAGCCGAAGGCTCAGTCATTGCCCGCCTTGCAGCCGCCAGTTCAGAGGAATACGAGTCATAGATATAGAATGTGTCAACATCATCATTGTCAGGGTCAAGTATTTCCACCACCCTACCGACATCCGGAATGGATGTAAATCCCGCATTGCGCACAGAGACGGCTATTCTGGCAAGATGTTTGATTTCAAACAGTTGGACATCGTCTATTATTGTCCCGTTTTCCAACGAGGCAAGTGTCCCGGCAATATCCTGTAACTCGCAGAGGGCATGCCGTACAGCATCAGTAGCCCTATCTGCAGCTGAATGCATAGCATCGTATTCTTCGAGAATCTCCTGCCTGTCAGTCATAAAATGCGAATCCACAAGCATTCTGCGCCCCACAGCCGAATGGAGGTTGAATCCTTCGGCAGCAAGAATAAATCCAAAGAAATCTCTGCTGTTATTTTTCAACGAACATTTGTTCATAATTTCATAACGTCATAAGTTTTCACACCAGTCGAATCCTCGATACGCTGTCTTAGCTCTTCGCTGTCGAAACTGAACCCACGAGGCGACCATGGGTTCACTGTCAATCCGAGAAGACGGCTGCTGTACAGCACTTTGAGTTTAACTTTCGAGCGTTGCAGGAGTGCATGACAATCCTGAGTCACAAAAATCTTTGTAAAATCAGGCACCACAAGGTCAACACTCTTTTGCTGCATACGCAACCGCTCCACAAAATTGTTTCCTATTGCGCCGCAGACATACAATGCCTTTACACCATCTGAGATTTCAGGTATTTCGCCACTCAGGGCAGTTTCTCCACAACGTTCAGCCAGCCCATCGTTCAATATTTTCCATACGCCTCTGCCGAGCCGGCAACATATATTTCTCAACTCATCATCAACCAAATCGAGTGTAATCAGTTGGCAGATGTATTTAGTCTGTTTTGCCACATCCGCTATATTGGCAGACAGGGCAGCGCCTGTAGCTAAAATCATAGCATCAGTAACGGTCGGCGAGGCAGGCGAAAGTCGCGACAATGCGCCATCTACAAGTGCAAGGTTAACGTCAAACCGAGAATACCCTTCAAGCAGGGATTGCAAGGAAGCGGTATCAGCAGGTCCAGTGATTATCACCTTGCCGGGAACACGCACACGGGCAGTAATCAAACGCCCGACCGACGTCATACGTCCACCGACATCCAGTATCTCGGCTGTCAGTTGTCTTCCTCTGTACTGTTGTTCTGCAGTGGTCACGACCATTCCTTCGTAGAGCGTTATTTCAGGTTTTGCAGTCCGTGTCACCTGGTCGAGTCCCTCACCGTCAAGACCTATCGAAGTCACCGCCACACGCTTGCCAGAGCCTCTCAAAGCAGAAATCAGATGATTGAGAGTCACTGTCTTGCCGACATTCTTTGCCATACCGACAATGGCGACAGAGCGATATTTGTCAAGGTCAAAAATCATACTTAATATTGCATGGTGACGCAATGCAACGACCCATGCTGCTTAATCAGGGTGCAGCAATCCACACCCACTATTTCGCGATCATTATACACTTCAGCTATTCTTGCGAGAGCTTCAGCATCCGCATTGCAACTATATGTTGGAACAAGAACCGCACCATTAACAATCAGGTAATTGGCATACGATGCAGGCAGTCTCATTCCATCCTCGTCATAACGAGCATCAGGCATCGGAAGTTCAACGAGCCTATAAGGCTTGCCATCAAGCGTCCTGAATGATTCGAGCTGTTCTTTCATCTTCGCAAGTTCAGCAAAGTGTTCGTCATTTCCGTTCTGGCATCCTTGGAACATTATTGTATCATCTGGACATAGACGTGCGAGAGTATCAATATGCGAATCAGTATCGTCACCAGCAAGCGCCCCATAATCCAGCCAAAGGATACGTTCTACACCGAACGACTGTTTCAGACGTTCCTCAATATCCTTCTTCGAGTAGGCGCCATTACGGTTGGGCGAGAGCAGACAGCGTGAGGTCGTCAGCAACGTTCCCTTTCCGTCGGTCTCGATTGAGCCTCCTTCAAGCACGAAATCGCGGCAATTGCCGTACATCACATCTCCCAAGAACCCCTCTTCGGCAAGCCTTGAGGTAATCAGGTTGTCCTTGTCGGCAGCGAACTTCATGCCCCAACCGTTGAAACAGAAATCCATCACCACGCGCAATCCGCTGTATTCCACAGTCAATCCGCCATGGTCACGTGCCCAAGTATCATTTGAAGGCAGTTGAGCAAACACCACCTTGCGTATATTCAGTCTGCCCTCTATTTCGCACATGACCTGCTTGATGTCAGGAGCGACAATGAGCAAAAGCTCATGCTTCGTAATCTCGTTGGCTATACGGACGAAATTATCCTTCGCCTCGTCAAGTACGGAAGCCCAGTCAGTTGATTGATGAGGCCATGTCATCTGCACAAAACGCTGGGGTTCCCATTCAGGTATAAGTCGTTTTACCATAATAATCTCAATGGCGGATTATATATTCTGCTATCTGGACGGCATTCAATGCTGCGCCTTTTCGTATTTGGTCGCTGACGCACCAGAAAGTCAATCCGTTATCCACGCTCAAATCCTCACGCACACGACCTACGAACACTTCGTCACGACCAGAAAGGAATAGCGGCATTGGGTAGATATTGTCTGAAGGTTTGTCCATCAGCACCACCCCAGCAGCATTGGCAAAAGCATTTTTCGCCTCCTGGACGCTGATTTTCCTTTCTGTCTCGACCCAGACAGACTCGCTGTGAGCCCTGAGCGAAGGAACACGGACGCACATCGCCGAAGTACGCACATCGGAATGCATTATCTTACGCGTCTCGTTGAACATCTTCATCTCCTCCTTAGTATAGTCGTTTTCGGTAAAAACATCAATATGGGGTATCACGTTGTATGCCAGCTGGTGGGCAAATTTCCTCACCACAGGTTCACGTCCGTCGAGCACGTCACGGTATTGCTGTTCGAGTTCCATCATTGCCTGCGCTCCTGCACCTGAAGCTGCCTGATATGTTGCCACCCGCACCTTGCGGATATGCGACACGCTCTCAATCGCCTGTAGAGCCACAACCATCTGGATAGTTGTGCAATTGGGATTGGCAATAACGTTTCTCGGGCGGTTCAATGCGTCAGTTGAATTGACCTCTGGCACAACGAGAGGCACATCCTCATCCATGCGAAAAGCACTGCTATTGTCAATCATCACAGCTCCGAAACGAGTGATATCCTTTTCGTATTCTCTTGAAACCGAAGCACCTGCCGATGTAAACACTATATCCACTCCCTTGAAACTGTCACCATGCTGCAGCAACTCGACCGTCACCTTCTTACCCTTGAAATCATACACAGTGCCCGCACTACGTCCAGAACCGAACAAACGCAGGCAGTCAACCGGAAAATCACGCTGAGCAAGGACCTTCAGCAGTTCTTGACCCACAGCGCCACTGGCACCAACTATAGCAATATTCATAATGTCGTTATTATATATTTTCGTTAAAATCGCATGTTAACATACAACTGGTCACTTGATAACATAGGAGAATTTTGTTCCTCCTATCTGGAATTCACGGCCATGGAACAATTTAATGCTTTCGCCAGGTTTCATATACCGATTATTGTAGAACACACCTTCGTCAAGACAGGTCAACACATGGACACCCTTTTTCAGTTCAATCATAGCAACACGGGCAGCAATATCACTGCCAATATCCCATATAATCTGGAAACTGCAATCTACAGAACGACCGATAGTCACTTTGGCATCTGACGAATTTTTAAACCATTTGTAAAGAGCTACATCCATCTCCTTCACCGATCCCTGTACGTGAAGAAATGCCCTGTCATCAATGCCAATTGGCATAGCGATACTCAAAGAAAGTCCGACCGAATAGATGAGTATATTGGCAAAGAGAATAATTCGATAGTCAACGCTGCTGCTTGAAAAAAGGACATCCCATAAATAGACTGTGACCACTCCAACTATTATGGCGCCCAAAACCAACATTTTATTCGGTTTTATTCGAGAGCCGTAAGTCGCTGCCAGAAGTGTTGCAATTCCCATCAGAACCCATGGTATTACATTGATATACACTGCATTTTCGTGAAGGTGGAACGCAACGATAATCACACATTCTATCAGGAAGAAAATATAACTCAGCAATGCAGCGGAAATAGATCTCAGAAAAATACTCAAAATGCGACTCGAAAATCTATAATGACAAACAGTGTAAATTGAGAAGACAAAGGTGGTGAAAAAAGCAATATGGAAAGCACTGATAGGAAACTGCGTGATATAAATCAATTGCTGCGCTAAGAACTCATCAGCCTCAGGCGTCCCATACTGATAGCCGGAAACCAGGCAGAGCGAGTATGGCAAAATCTTCAATGCGTATTCTATGTTGACAGCAAGTACGCTTATCCATGAAATTATCGCGGATATTACTCCCAAAATTATCCAAAGCATGAAATAAGGAGCATTACGTTTGTCAAAAAGGTCATCTTCGTTGTAATAGTACGAACCTTTTTTGCAATTCTTTCCATATTCCGGACAATGGTATTCATTTTCCTTCCAGCAATCCTCGTGCATTGTATGTTCGCACATGGCTACTACAGTATCGCCACGTTTGAAAGGCGCTTTGCAATAGTAGCATACATCCCCGACCAGATTTTCGCCTGCGCTTGTATTTGGTCCACGATACTCGACTACATATTTCTTACGAAACATTCTATATCTGACGTATGGGTAAAGGAATTGCAGAACGACATAAACAATCATGAGTGTCAGCAGACCAATCAGCAAGCCATTGAAAAATATATTAGACATACTGTCGCCATTGATAACTACAGGGTCAAACAACCCACCAATCATATATTCCGTAGAAAAGAGGCACACCTCTTCTGCATCGTCTTCACTCTCATCATCCAGCATCGAAACCGTAAGATTATATGTTCCGTTATACAGTTTCCCATCTGAATTATTGAAATAGAACTCAAAATCAGTATAGTCAAGATCAAATGCCGTAAGGATGTCGCGTTTTATGATTTCCCAATCAAACGAGGCCATATACTTGCCATGAGTTGCGTCAGCGACACTGCGCATAAGATTTTCCGCATCGTTCATTACACCAGATTCGTTATTGTCAACATACACAAAATAAACTGGCGACCCGTTCAGCTTATTGACTGAAGAAAGTATCTCTGATTGGAGCGAGAAATGATCAGAATCGTATGGTATCTGATTTTCGGAATAGGTTCCACCATCCGTAAAGACTACCAAAGCACTATATCTTGCCCCTTCGAGAACTCCGGAACGATTTTGGAGTTCAGCGAATTTATCAACTACTGCCCTATATAGAAATTTATTTTCAGATTCAACACTGACGAAATAATTGTCAAGCACATAATCAGTCAGAGGTATTGATTCAGTAACATCGTCCCCCCTAAAGAAAGCAACAAACAAGTTCTCCGACGAGAACATATTGAGCATTTGCAAGATACATTTCTGTTGGTAACTGACCTTGGTCTGAGGGACAGTGAGATCAACCATCACAAGCATACGGAGACCGATACTGTCCGCCTCTCGTATTCCCGTACGAACGAGATGGGTCAGCTCCGGCTGGAATATTGCAGCTCGCGACGTCCCGAGATGATTCGCCTCACTGACAACGAAACTCACTGTATCCCACAGATTAGGATTATATTTGGACGCTGCCGGAGTCAGACGTGTCTTAACCTTGAAACTCGTATAATCATCCGAAAAATCCACTCCAGTGACTTCCATCATGACGTCGTCAGAGTCATTTTTTTTGAACACACCGCCATTGCCACAGGACCCAAAAAGAGCCAGGACAATAATTAACAGAATTGTATTACGTATCTTCATTTTAAACATATTTCAAATTGACGGTATCTCGTCCTTGCCGTCTTTAATATATTGTTCTTTAAGTTTCTTAGCATTGTCACGCATCTGTTTGATAGTGACTATCTTACTATGTATGACGCTCACTATCAACATCATTACTGCCACTATGGCAAAACCAACAATATAGTTCTTTATACGTTCCATGAATGGAACATAAGCCATTTGGGCTATCATGTTTGACTTGTTTTTAATATCAATATACCCTGCATTAAGCGATTTGATTCTTGGTTTCAGTTCATCAATATCGGCAGATGCCTGAATTGCCGCCTGATATTTAGTTTCCACTTCCGAGAAATGTATGCTTTCGTCCAGTTTCACACGGTCGAGTTGTTCCTGTGTCTTATCCGTTGCAGAGTATTTTTTTGCATCCGACAACAGGTCATCATATATTGGCAATTTCTCCTCTATAAGCTTTTCAGTCTCTGAAATGAGTTGTTTGGCTATCAAGATTTTCTTTTGCTTTTCAACAATTGTCTTTACATTTTCCTTTGTCTGTTGATAAGCAGCCACAATATCAAGAAGATGTTCATTGTCAGCAATATAGACTTGTTGAGCCTGATAATAAACATTCCATCTGAAGTCCAGGGAGTTATAGTCACGTTCTATGTCGCCGAGCGTGGCAAGCGAAGCATGTGAAACCAATTGCATCAGCGAGTTCATATCATTGACAAACTGCGTCAAACGTAAATCGACAATCATCACAGTCTGCTCGTAATCTACATCCTGTGCTGTTGCAACGTTGCAACAGCCTGACGAAAGCGCCATACAGACAGACAATATGATAAATGCCCTTTTCATACAAATCACTTGCAGCTTCATTTGCGACCAGTCGTTTTACGAAAATACTCCTCTGCTTTCTTGAAAAATTCAAGAGCTTTTTTCTGTTCATCGTCCTGCGCCACACAGCCCTGAATGGCAGTATATGCCGACTTTATTGACTCCTCGCAGAAATGTTTCAAATCCCGTTTCTCTATCACATCTTCCGAGACAAGCCAGCGGGACACGGCAGCATCTATCTGATACGCCTTTTCAGTCAGCATTTTAGCATCAATTCCCTGAACCATTGGCACGTAAACGACATTGTAGGACGCAATGGAATCAACGTATGAATTATAAACAGTCCATAACCGTTTCACATCGCTGCACTTTTCGTCACCGAAATGGAATTCATACTGATTGAGTAACATCTTCTTCATCTGGAGATATGTATCGAAGGTCGATTCAGAAGACGTTTTGCCGGTACGACCGAATTTTTCAACAAGCATTGAATATGATTTACGGATACCATCAGCAAATTTGCATGCAAGAATCGTATCACCGCTTTCACCAAAGCATGGATTGCGGACAATCGAGATATTGTAAGTGATATTGATATCGCGACCCGCAACAATGTCATAGCGCATTTTATGCCTTTGGTTTTTCTCCATAAGATAAAGGCTTTGCAACGAAATCTTTACGTTTTGCCTCTGGTTTAGGACATTGAACTCCTGGACTATTGAATCTGACATCACCACATAATCATGTCTGAGCGTCTGCAAGCCCTCACATTTTATCCAGTTCCTAAACAGGTAGTTCTTTTTCTTAACATTCATCGATTTACGAAAACTTCTTGCCACACGGAACTTGTAACCTTCGCCTTCGTCCATAAAATAGTTCAGTTTCTCTGGATGGAAACATCTATTGGTCACAACCTGCTTGTAAAGTATGTTTTCGCGGAAATGCAATATCTTCTTGAAGGAGGTCAGTTTCATTATGATTTTTTCGTTAGATTCGTCATAGACAAACGAAACGGTCACATTGCTCTCCTTCGAGTCTTTATATATAATCAGTTCATCTTTCTGTTCGATGCCATCTTTGAGGATGAATGTCCTTGACTCCTGTGCGAGGAGCATCAGCGACAACGATAATACAGATAATATAGCAATAATCCTTTTCATTATATAGCATTATAAATATATCCAACCATTTTTCTCGCCCTGGCGCACCACCCAGGCAGCTACCTGCTGGTCCTCAGGGAAAGGAGGTTCATTCAGTGCATGGTATCTTTCGTAGCGAAGATAAGAAGCCACACGGCTTATTCCCCATTCTATGCCGAGGAAAGTATCGGTGGCGTTCAGGCACACACGTCCAGCCATTTGTCCAAAATATCTGATGTTAGGATGCCACGGATGCGGAATGTCCGTTCTGAACCTGAATTCTGCTGGGGCATCTACATCAGGATAGCCATCAGGTATGTTAATATCCATTACAAACGAATCTGCATATAGTGGAGGATTCTCCTCCTTTCCCAGCTCTTCGATGTTTTCGACACCGCATATCGAACGGATTTTGTAAGTCACAGCATATCCGTTCGGAGCGTCCTCCCAATTCCGTGAAACGACTTTTACTGAAATGTCGTCACACCTGTCAAACCTGCGACAGACTGCATCATATTCAGCGAGCAGCCGGCGTGTCCTTCCTGTCATATAGCCTCCGTTTATCCTGGGAATGGATCTGGAATGAGGTATATTGCATCCCCATTTTCAATACCATAATCCAACAGACTCTGTTCCTCCTTGCCTATACGTGGACGCATGACACGCACATTGTGGGTCTCAGTATCCTCTTTCCCGAAGAAATAGTCTAAAGGTGCACCAGTTTCGTCAATTGACGGAAAATCGAAAATCAGTTTTCCATCCTTTCCTATGGCATGTTTCAGATTGGTCATGAGCGTATCGAGGGGAGCATCAGGATTGACCACTCTGAACTTTACCTTTTTGTTCTTATAAACAATATTTACAAAGAAATCGTCCATACTATCATTATTCTATGTTGATTTTCACCCTTATTGGGTAAATATTCAGATTACGTACCTCGATCATTTTTTCCATCAGCAGTTCGAGATCCTGCAGCTTATTCTGGAACCCGCGTTTTATGAATGGTGTGCCTTCGAGAGTTATATTCACGAGGATTTCATAGCCTCCTGCGACGTTGTCGCTTATTTCGTGCGAAATGTTGATACGTTTAATCATCTCGCTGTTAAGCGAATATCGTGAGATGAGGAAAGTAAAACAGAACAATCGCATATCGGCTTTTGTCACAATACGGTCTGATGTTGTGATATAATAACGCGCCATATTGACTCTTGTCTCCTTTATTTCTATTTCATCAAGACCCTTTTGTGGTTCTGCTATTTGCTCTACCTGGTTCTGGTCAAGACCGGATGGAACTGTAAAGATGCTGTCGGCAGCGAGTCCGACACTTGCCGCTGCTCCATCCGTCACCACATATCTGACCTTGACACTCACATCTGAATTACTCTGCCTGTTCCATCCTGCAAGCGAAAGATATACACCTTCTGAAACTTTGTTTGAACTGGACAGGGTATGCTCCATATCGTTCAAAATGGCATATAGCATCTGGAAAACACGATCATTGCCAGAATTCTTGTTCAGACCATAAAAAGTAAAGAAATCAGAATTGAACTTGCCCAGCATGATGCTGAGGAGTTTCTTTATTTCGCTTGGATTGAATTTATCGACATCGACACGACGTACACGGATACTCTGTGAGCCATAGACCTGATCCTCATCCGGATTAAGGAGATGCAGGAATTTGATTCGTTCGCCTGCTACCCTGACAATAGGATTCTCGGACGAAAGGTCAATCTCCATAGCTCGGGCATTCACCAGTATCACAGGGTTAAACGACAAATGCTTTTTCTCGAAACAGAAATCATTGCCAGTATCCTCGAATTCGAAAATCATTTCAAGGTTGCCTCTTGACTCGACATTGACAAGTCCATCATCGTATTTGTCAACCACAAAGATACGGAGTCCCTGCTTTGCAAACATTTCCAGACATACCATCGACGAGTTATAGACGTTGGAGAGGTTGTATGTCTGAGAATCGAAATTAAAGAGTTCGGAATAAGGGAGTTCGTGCATGTCCCAAGGCTTGATCAGTGGGACTTCAACGCCATTGACAGTGAGTCGGACATTCTTGTAACCTGAATTGGCAAGGGCAAACGAAAATCCACTGAGATTGCAAGAATCCGAATTTACAATTGCATTCACAGTCCAGCGGCGTCCGTCGAGCCGTTTGAACGACTTGACGCTCAAGTTCACAGCACGTGTATCGAGCAGTGGAGTGAAGATGAAGTCGGTACCTGTCAATATGAATTGTGAGTTGCTTCCGAGTTGAACTTCACCGACACCCTCGTCAGGCATCACCTTGACCACTGCTACAGCAGGCATGGCGTGTCCTGATTCGTAAGGAACGAAAGCATCTGCAAAATCGTCCAGTATTTCGTCTTTCAGCAAGGCTCGCTCATTGTCCGATTCGTTGAAACGGTAAGCCATGGCAGTTATCAGCATCTTGAATACAGGGTCATTTTCCAACCCCTCCAGATATTCGCCATAGTCGCTCTGACGCCATATTGCAATTGCATCCTGCATCAGTTGTTCTGCCCGCTGTTTAATCTCGAATATGCTTTTTTTCATAGATAGTAGTTTTCAGTTTACTTTTTGTTGTAGGACGCCACTGCCAGTTTGCCTTGATATAAGAAAGGCTCGCCCGAGTCAACTATCACTGCATCGACAGTAATGTAAATCATTCGTTCGAGTCGCACGTACGACATCGAAACCTTGACATTCCCGAGTCTCGGTTCGTAACTCGCTACAGCCTCGCAAAGGTCAGCGGCAAACGTATTTACGTTTCGTGATGAACCTGATATCTTCTTCGTATATAGATTGACACCACTGACGCTCATGTCCTGTCCATCGCCTTTCGAATCAAAAATCACACCGTCATTTTCGTTGAAGATTTCGAACTTTGTATTGTTATATACAAAGCCGAAATCGCTGTCAGCGATGCATTCTCCCTGACGTGTATTCAGAATCATATCAACGTTTGACTTGATGGAAGATACGACATCTGTATTCATCTCCACCTTCCCCTTGTCTATGCTCAATGGCAATTTAATGTTTGTCATAACTGTAAATCGCTAAATGAGAGGCATATATTCGTCCTCATCATTTTTTTCATCTTCTACATATAGCGCTCCGTACAGGTCTTCAAAAAGTGAGTCATACAGATTATGTCTCAGTTTTTCCTGTAAGTCGTCGAACAGGTCAGTCCGTAGATTTTCGCGGAACTCCACATCCACGTAGTTGCGTGTCGATTCCTCAATATCCTGACGGATGACCTTCCCCAACTCATCGACCGAGGTGTTGATACGCTCCTGCAATTCTTCCTTCACTTCTGCGAGTATCTCCTCACGAAGGTCGGATTTCAGTTTTTCATAGTCAATCTCATGGTTTTCAAGGACTACAGCATCAAGAATCGTCATTGCGTTGTTCAGGTAGTCTGTCAGCCAGTCAGTCCATCGTCGGATATCAATGCGCCGGATGGAAGGAATCGTTTCCACCTGCTCGCTATGGCGTTTCATAATGAAATAATCGACCACTCCAGCAGCCTCGCGCAACATTTCGAGCAGTTTGTCCACCGATATTCTGCGATCGGCATATTTCAGTCGGAACAGCATTTCGAGGACGGCACGCTTTCCGTCGCCTTCCTCGAGATTTTTATGTTCGGCTATGAGATTCAACTGTTCTGCTACATTGTTGCGGATAACGTCAAAGTTGTTGTCAGAATCGGCACATATACATGGGATTATATAGTTCTCCACCACACTGATTGTTCCGTTCTGCACCACAAATTTTGCCAAAGGCAACACGTCGGAATCCTCAGTATGGTCAGAGTCCATCAGGGCATATATGTATTCAGGGCGGGCATACAGCACACCATTCGAAGTGAATTCCTCTTCGTTGTCCCCTATGCCGGCGGTCAGGTAATATTCCCCATCTGCATCGACATCTATGTCAACAACGCCACGGTCGTCTATGTCGAGTACATTGCCCGACCTCAGGACTGCCCGCAGCCCCGAGATGGTAAATTCAAACTGGTGCTTTACGAATGCACCTTTCACGCTGCATTCGGTACCAGGAAGCAGACCAAGACCTGCCCCGTATGAAATCCTGCGACTTGCTGCTTTCCATGTCTCGATGCTTTCCTCTATGGCGTTCAGGAAATCAGAATTAATATCCATTCCGTCCTTCCATTTGATTCTGGCATTTATATCCCTCATAATTATATTGTTGTTTCAAAGATTATAACCTAATATATTGCCTCTCACGCGACTTCTTATTCTTATTCTCAAAATCACCTCAACCCCTATATACCAATCGTCAATGAACTGTGCGAGTTCGTTTACTTCTTCCTTCATTTTCAGATATTTCTCACGGTCGAGCCCTTCGGCTATTATGTCGTACCGCACCATAGGCAGCCATGCTTTAGGGCGATCGACATTGCTGCTTTTCATGACCTCCATTTCAACCTCACGCTTCATGACAGTACGAAGCATCGACTGCACGTATTTCAGGTTGCCACGGTGTTTTGCCACACTTGGCAGCAACGTGACAGCAGTCTTCAAATATGGGTTCCGGATTTCCGCCAAGTCGATTCCGAAGTAATTTTTCAACAGGAAAGAGAAACGCGCATCAAGTATTTCGGCTGCTTCACGCTCGAGCTTCATATTGTCGCGGAAAGCGAATACATCAATCGGCAGGAAAGCCTCCTTCGTCATATTGATACGACGACGCACCTCCTCGAAATCTGCCCCTTTCATGTATTCGCTCTCTGGTGCAATCATCTCTTTAGGCAACAGGTCGAGAAATCCATTCCTGGCTATCTCGACAATGTTGTTCTCAGCATCAACATCCAGCAATTCGGCACTGTACCCACGGTCGAAGCTGCCATGGTGGTGAACAATCCATACATCCGTCTTTTCGGGATAGAGATAGTTCAGCAACATTTCAGCTTTTATTTCCTTAATTGCATTCTCCATATCAAAACATATCAATTGACCAGTATGAACCTTCCAGTTTTTGTACGGATCACATCGTTTTCAGGGATTCCAAGTCGTGCAAGTGTCAGCCCAGGGTATGGGAAGCTGGCATCAATGGTGCGGTACTCA
This sequence comes from Paludibacteraceae bacterium, assembly GCA_024399575.1. Classification (GTDB taxonomy): domain Bacteria; phylum Bacteroidota; class Bacteroidia; order Bacteroidales; family Paludibacteraceae; genus Aphodosoma. The sequence continues at coordinate 7,783 of JAKSNT010000021.1, read as the reverse complement.
TGCTGGTAGAAACCAGACAGCAACTCACCTGCGAGCCTCCCGTCCGCTTCGAAAGCCCTTTCCACAGCTCGCCCCGGACACATCACTTCGTATTTCGCGTCGTCTTTCCGCGAGACTATGTAATCTACAAAGCAGTCGTCACGCAACTCGAAGCCCTCATTCAGGATTTCAAGGGTTTCACTCACTGTCAAATAGTTATATATCTTGCGGTCAGTAACCGGTTCCCATTTCTCATGGACTGGGCAGTCATCGTCCCATGCCCTGAAATCCACGAATGCAGCGCGAAGGCTCTCGCCGTCGTACGTGAACATCCTGCCGCACATGTCCGGTTCACCGCATATCATCTTCAAAGTTTCCTGTGCCTGTACAGCACCTATTATCGAAGCAGCCACAGCCGATGTCGGAGCATGGCCTGCCTCTATTGAACGGCGTATGACTCCGCTGCACGGCATACGTCGTCTGAGTTCATTCATTTCGTCGGTTCCGAGGCTGCATGCATAGCAATTTTCATTCCACACGAAAACACGGCAGGTTCCCACCATTCCTATTATTCCGCCATCTATCCATGGTTTGCCTGCACGAAAAGCCAGACGGTTTATACAGTAGCGAGCCCACCGGCTATCTACGCAACCGACCACTACATCCACCGAGCGAACTAAGTTAATTCCCACATCGTGAGCCACATCGCCATGAATCGTACTCACCTTTATTCCCGGGCGGAAAGCAGCGAGCCAGTCAGCAGCAGCATCCACCTTTCGTCTGCCCACGTCTTCGGTACCGTACATCACCGAACGGGTCAGGTTCCCCGCCTCCACCACATCCATGTCAACGAGTACGAAATTCCTGACACCCGAGAGTGCAAGCGTTTTCACGACCTCGTTGCCCAAAGCGCCACAGCCGACCACCATCACACGGGCTTTTCCTATCCGCTCCAAATCCATTTGGCGATTTATCATTTGCCTGTAGCCCCGGCAGCATTACCAGGGAACGACACACTGATATTGCCTCCGTAAGCACAGAAACATTTACAATTATCGAGGAGGGCGGGGAGCTGGCATACCTTCACCTGAGCACCTGGAGCCCAGGGTCCGGTGATTACAGGAATGCAAGGTTGAGGGGTCAGCACTCCCATGGCAGCAGCCGTAGCAGCAGCAACCATCGGATTCGCCATCGACTGGCACATGCCGAATGCGGGAATATTTGCCATGGGAGCGAAGTCCATTATGTTTGCCATAGGCATGTTCTGCACCATGGGACGCAACCCCACCACTGAAAGAGGGGCTGGAGCCATTCCGAAACTGCATGTCAACAGGGCACCATTGGTAACAAATTTTCCCATATATAATTTAATGTATCAATAATCTTCGTTTATAATTGAAAGATGGCGGTCGTCGTTGCCATCTTTGCCTTTGTAAATCACGTCAGTGGTCAGCAGATCCACTTTCACGATTGTGTTTTTATCGTCAGCACTGTGCATGACTTCCTCGAGTCTGACGACGTATGCTGACAGAATCATCATGCTGTCCCATGTCGCCATGTTCTGGTTGTTGTCAAATTCGATATTGCCGACAATGCTGAAACTGAATTCGTCCATGCTGTTGAGCATTGAGACCAATTCACGCATTTTGGGTTTTTCCTCCAGATTGAGTTCCAGCTTGAAGCACATCTGGAGTGTCGGACCGTAAGGAAAGCCCTCGTCGTTGCGTGGACGTTCCATCAGATATTCCAATTTTTGTATAGTGATTGCGTTGCTGCGTTGCGACTTGGCATATTCGCTGGTCACGTCTCCAAAAAACAGGACAGATTTCAAAAACTTCCGTGATGCCATAAATAATACTATTCAAAAATCACATCGTCTATATTGACTTTACGAGGTTTTATCTTGAGTTTCAGCAACCGCCGCAAAGGGTTTTCAATGTCGTATATTTCCGACAACGAGAAACACGAGGCATCCTCAAACATGATATATCTCTCGTCCAAGGAATCGCTGACGTGTTCGATGCGGTTCATCACTATCCGCCCGTTGAGTTCCATCTTCGAGATGTACCAATCGAGCAGATGCATGTCCGAAGCGCCAGGCGAGACAAATACCATCTCAATCTCGTCGCAAAGCGGACTGCCATTGGGCATCACGTGGTTGAAACTTCTTTCCATCACGCACCTGCAATCCACCAGGAGATATTCGCGGTCGTACTGTCTGTGGCTATTGTCACCAAGTTGAAGAATAAACTGACCTACCATTACGATAAAGACAAATAATATAAAGCATTCGGTACAATCCCCACATAAAGAGGGGAACTGTACCGTCGTGCTTTCAGATAATTATTTCCAAGGATTGTTAGCCTCAACGTTGCCGTTCTTCAGGACACGGCATACGATTGATATCTCCTCATAGTGCATCTGTTTGTCTTCCCATTTCTCGGTATAATGTGAACAATAGCATTCAGTACCCTCAAGGGTCTTTTTTGCAGAACCATTTACAGTATTGAGAAATTTGACTTTCACGTTCAATGCCTTGTATGGATCGAGCATCCAGCTGAGCAATTCTGTATTGCCATCGTTCAATGCCTTCACACGTACAACGATTATTCCGCCACGTGGAATACCGCTGAGCTGACCTTCTACATCAGTAGTCTGTTCAAATCTATAATCAACAGAGATTACTTCTCTTTCAGCGAATCCGTCTATACAAAGGGTTACAGGATTTACATTTTCTGCCATAACTATTTATTATTTTTCTGATTAAACAAAATGAAACTTATTTCCAGTCATTTTCGTATTTAGCCCCACCGAAGTCAATTTTCTGGCATGTAATGACTATCTCCTCGTAACTGTCTTCCTTGTCTTTCCAATGTTCCTTATAATCCACGCAATAAGCTCCTTCGAACTTGATTTCCTTCATCTTTTTGCCAGACTTGGTCTCATTGAAAGTGATGACACCGTTCTTTGCAAGATGTGCCTCAACCATCCATGCCATGAGGTCAGGAGTTCCATCGTTGAGGGGTTTTACACGGATTGTGATTTTGCCGCCACGTGGGATGCCTGACAACTGTCCTTCTACGTCCATAGCCTGGTCAAAGTCATAGGTTACCATCATTACCTCGCGAGGTTTGTAACCATCGATTTCCAATAATAAAGGTGTTACTGCCATAATTAATCTATTTTATTTAGTTAAACATTATGTTATTGTACTTCAGCGCTCTTGTCCTTCTTGTCGGCAGCGATCTTAATGATGAAGTTCTTTGCCGAATAGAATGGAGTGAGGCTGATATCGCAGGTGATTCGTTTGGTGACAGGATCCTGCTGTGGTTCCTTGATTTCGTAATCCTGGAACAGGTTGCCGTAGCCTTTGTAGTCGTTGAGGAATGCCTGGAGTTTTGCCTTCAGTTCCTTTGGCGAATTGTAAGGGTCCCAGTTTTCGAGAGCCACCTCGTGCACATAGTTCATCAGCACCTTCTTGACCCAGTCGAACACGCGGACGATAGGATATTCCTTCATTGCCTCGTTGTCGCCATTGTAGAGCGTAGCGTTGTTGAAAGCCATGACTCTGCCGTCCGAATATACCATAGGGATGACCTGATTGTCCATCAGCGAAGCGATTTCGGACTTGAGAAGATCCACCTTCACACCACGCACGCCATCGAGCGTACCGTATTTCTTGCCACCTGCACCCTGAGCCATGTTGGCGCTCTCGTCATAGAGCTTGCCGGCAAGCGTTCCTGAAGGATAGATGTAGAAGGCGCCGTTGTCGCGCTCGTCGTCCGAGAGTTTCTCGGCATCGCGTCCTACAATCCAGTTGGCGGTCATGATCACGTTCTGCAGGCACTGGTCCGAATCCTTATAAACCTCAGTGTTGGCTTGGAGGTCGTCGAACGAATATTCATCAGCATGGTCAGTGATGAGCATCACTTTGTATTTGAATGCCATCTTTGCCCACTGCAGGAGACTCGTCTTGTCGAATACCGAACCCGAAACCACCATGAGGCTGTAGCTGTCCTTGAGGCTCAGACGGTCGAAACCGTTTTTCAGGATATTGTCAACCTCCTGGGCGAAACCACTTTCGCTGTCAGCGATGTCGTCTTTGCATACATTGATGATACGGAGGTTCTTCACCTTGTCGGTGTTGCAGGTCTGGAAGAAACCGTTCAGCGAACGGTATGCCACCTCGAGATCTTTCGTAGCGAAGAGGGCGTCAGTGATACCCTGTTCGAGCACCTTCTGGTATTTCTCCTCTTTTGCCTTGCACGAGTCGGTTATGTCGGTCACTGTGTCATGCTCCTCGCCGAGGAGTTCAATCCATGCACGGAGGTCTTCAGCCAGTGCGGCACGCTTGTCAGCGAAACGCTTGTCGGTTAGGAAGACCTGTTTTGCTGCTTTCTTCGCAGGATTCAGGTTGTCTGCGTCTGGAAGGAAACTGCGGACGGCATTGTATCCACCGTAGGCAGCCAGCAGGTTGCTGACGTCCTTCACCTCTTTTTTCTCTGGAGCAGCAGCTGCAGCTTGCTCAGCAGCAGCCTGTTTCTTTAATTCTGTATCAGCCATAGTATTTCGTTATTTGTTTTCTTCAAGTTCAGCAAGCATTGCCTCAAGCATCTCCTTGAGTTCAGCCTTTGATTGCGAATCCTTCAGCATGTCGCGGAGCTTGCGGTTCTGCTCTATGCTCTTGCGTATCTTCACGTTCATATCGACCTGGTTCTTCGTAGCAGAAAGGAACTCGCTGTTCTTCACGAGATTTCCCTTGCCGCCGTCAGCGCTGAAGTCGCGCATTTCGTTGAATTTCAGTGTCTCGTCAACTGCTCCACCTTCAGCATCAGTGAAAGTCACGTTGACTTTTGGCTGGAATCGTGCGAAGGCATCATCCATGCTCTGTATATCCTCAACAAACTCAGGATTGCCGCTTTCAACGTCAGATGTGAATTGGTCAATCAAAAGGGTCTTGTTGTTGTCGATGACAGACACTTTTGCACCAGACTCCTCGTCTGGAGCCATCGAAATGAAATTTTCTTTCATTGCCATAATTGTAAGTATTTAGAATTGTTATTTAATCGTGAAATTACCGTCAGCCTCGAGCACCACCGTATTGCCAGTAGCGACTTTTCCGCTGATTATCAGTTTCGACAAAGGGTTGCGTATCTCTTTGCGGATGATTCCGAGGATAGGGCGTGCGCCATATTCAGGATTGAACCCGCGCATGGCGATGTCGTGCTTCGCCTCGTCCGAGATTTCGAGCTTAATATTCTGTTCGTCAAGCAGTTTGAGCAGTCCGCGGAGGTGTATGTCGAATATTCGGAGTACGCTCTCCTCGGTGATTGGCGAGAATGGGACGATTTCCGACAGACGTGCAAGAAATTCCGGACGGAAATAGTCCTGCATGATTTCCATCATCTCGTTGCTCGAAGGGACGACGCCCTTTCCGAACTGTTCCACCACATATTTGCTTCCGATGTTCGATGTGAACAATATCAGTGCGTTCGAGAAATCACCGACACGTCCGAGACGGTCGTGCAGTTTTCCCTCGTCGAGTATCTGGAGGAATAGGTCGAACACCGATTTGTGGGCTTTTTCTATCTCGTCGAACAGCACTACCGAATAGGGGTTCTGGCGTATCTTGTTCACGAGCAGACCGCCCTCTTCGTAACCCACATATCCCGGAGGCGCACCATATAGGAGGGCGACAGAATGTTCCTCCTTGAACTCCGACATGTCGAAACGTATGAGCGATGATTCGTCGCCGAACAGGAATGCCGCAAGGGCTTTCGACAGTTCCGTCTTTCCTGTTCCCGTAGGTCCGAGGAAGAAGAACGAGCCCATAGGCTGACCCTTTTTCTGGAGACCCGAACGAGCCTCGAACACAGCGTCGATTACCTTCTTTACAGCATGGTCCTGACCTACGACACGCTGTTTCAGTGTATCTTCCGCACCGAGCAGACGGTCGCGTTCGCCAGTCTCGACCTTACCGAGAGGGACACCGGTCTTTTCAGCCACCACTTCGCAAAGGTCGGTGGCAGTCAGGTCGGTATGAGATTCCGTATCCTTCATGTCGTTCATTGTCTTCAGGCGTGCCATGGCACGGTCTATGAGGTCGAACGCCGTATCAGGGAGCGAGCGCTCGTTGAGGTATCGTTTTGCGAGACGGATAGCCTCGCTAAGTGTGGTTTCGTCTGCTTTCAGGCAGTGGAACTCCTCGTAGGCTGGGATTGCCCCTTTCAGTATTTCGAGAGTCAGGTCGGCAGTTGGCTCCTCGACCGTGAATTTCTCGAACTTGTTGAGCATCTCCTTGTTGACCTCGATATATTTCGTATAACCCTCTATCGATGAAGTTGCTATAACTGGGAACGACCCCTTGGCGAGCGAATCTTTCAGCAGCTCGGAAGCCCCGAAGAGGTTGCTCTGCTTGTCGAAGAAACGGTCAACCGACTCGATTATCAGGATTACGTTCCTGCGTTCTTCGAGTTCTGCGATTATCTTCTTGAAACGGTCTTCCACCTCGCCTTTGTACTGTGCATCTGAGGTCAGCGATGCGAGGTTCAGTTCGTATGCTGACATTTCGCGGAGGAATGCAGGGACCTTTCCGTCAGCGAGTTGCTGCACGAAACTGTTCACCAAGGCAGATTTGCCGACGCCAGCCTCGCCCATGATGAGGAGGTTTGCCTTGGTTCGGCGGCCGAGCACTTCGAACATCATTTCGCGTTCATGCTCGAAACCTACAACGACACCCATCTCGCCGTTCCGTGCTGCTGCCACCTTGTCGATGCAGTAACTTGCAAGCACATCGCCAGCCGACGACGACGATGTCTTGGCTGGTTTGAATGCAGATGGCACATCTGTAGCCTCGGCATTCCCGCCACAGGCTTTGATTATGTCATTTGCTGAAAGCGGAAGGGTTTTCAGGGCGTCAAACGTGAAACCGACGCCCGGCGTGACAAGCGAAGCAAGCACGCATATATTGTCAACCGTGTCGCATCCGAGCCGTGCACGGAAGTTTTCAGCCTCGTCGATTACCGCCTGTGCGTCGTCCGAAAGCTCGAGACCGCGGACAGGACGAAGTGCCTTTGGAGCAAGTCCCATCTGAATTTCAGCCCAGTCAACGAGATAATAATAATCCTTGTCGAGTGTTGACTCGATGAATTTGACCAGACCTAAATCCTTATGCAACAAGGCTCTGAACAAATGAGCCGGATATACCGCATCCGAGCATCCCTCCTCGGCAAACGATGTTGCAATCTGCTTTAGTTTCTCATCCATATAACTATACATTTAGCGCTGCAAATTTACAACAATATTTTCTATTATGCAAGGATTTGCCAATTTTTTTTCGGTAAAGTTGCATTTGTGACAATGCGTCTTTCGGACCTCGGAAGGAAGGGGCAAGGTTCGGAGATGGTTCGGAGATGATTCGGAGATGGCTCGGAGATGATTTAGAGATGCGGCATGCCACGTCTCTTTTTTTGCAATAAAGTCGTTATATGTGTTATTCAGTATCTGTTTACGACAATCCAGAAAAAAACTCCGAAAATATTTCACAAAATCTTTTGTCGTTACAAATATTATTACTAACTTTGCCCATAATGAATGCACTATGATTAGGAAGCTGTCGGCATTGTCTATTGTTTTGAAAATCAATAGGTTTTGTCGAGGTGGCATATCCTATAAAGTTCGTGATTACCAAGAAAAATCGACGTAATCACGGTTGTGGTTGCACCATGATAGATTTGGCAGCCCGATGTGGCGTGGTGATACACATGGAAACTATGGAGACAATGCCTTTTGAGGAAGACCGCAA
>JAKSNT010000020.1 GCA_024399575.1 Paludibacteraceae bacterium | reverse complement strand
TCCACTATAATTTTTCCCTTATTTTCGCCAAAGCGGCAAAAATTTAAGTTAATAAATGTCAAACATAAGTTACATAACGAGTTGTGAATATCAAAAAGCACCTAATTTTTAACATTTCGGCATCTGTTTCGTTGAAAAAGAGCGAAATGTTTCAATGAGTTCAATTGTTTCAATCGAAATCCTGAGGGTACTTTTTTTCTGCTGACACATTGTATATATTATAATATATATATATATATATATATACTTCTTAGGGTGAAACGCAAAAAAGGGGGTACGCGATTTTAACTGAAACGCTTGAAACTACTGAAACGCTCAAAAACATTTCAACTGAAAATCAACACATTGCAAAAATCACGAAAAAATATTGCTCAGAAAACCCTTGCTCAATTCAAAAAAATATTCGTATCTTTGCAGCGCAATCATGAAAGCTTCACTTTCAGTTGAATAAGTTACAGAACACAGCATCAAAATTCGCTGCGCATACATTCCAATTTTTTTCGTTCAAACACTTGTGTATCTCGAAATAAAGCAGTACCTTTGCTGCACTCGAATTGCGAAGCGCGGAACTCAAAACAACACCCACGATGACCGGTTTGGGTGTTTAGCGAGTTTAATCACAGACATATTAGCAGGCTCCGAGCGACCATCAAAAAAACATTCATAAACATTTGTTCAATTAAAAAATTATTCCTACCTTTGCAATCCAATTCACTTACATTGTCGTTTTTGCGACAATCCAACTTAATTAGATTATGAAAAATAAATACATCGACCTTATTCAACAGGCTTTCGAAGTACCAAACGAAGAGTTCACAGTCAACGAAAACGGCGAACTCGAATGGTTCAACATACCGCTGATGGACATCATCAAACAATACGGAACCCCGCTGAGAATCTGCTATCTGCCAAAGATATCTGACAACATCAAACGCATCCGCAGAATGTTCAATGTCGCCATAGCCAAAGCCGACTACGAGGCAGACTACAACTACTGCTACTGCACCAAGTCGTCGCACTTTGAATTTGTAATGGAGGAGGTACTGAAAAGCAATGTAAACCTCGAAACATCATCCGCTTTTGACATAAACATACTCGAAGCACTGCACGACTCAGGTCATCTAAAGCCAGACACATACATATTATGCAACGGTTTCAAGCGTCCACAGTACGTTGAGAACATCCAGAACCTCATCAGCAACCGCGGCTTCACAAACGTTATTTCAATACTCGACAACAAGTTCGAACTCGACCTCTTTGACCCTAACCTGACACTGAACGTCGGCATACGAATAGCATCAGAGGAGGAACCTAAATTCGAGTTCTACACCTCAAGGTTAGGCATCCGCTACAACGACATCATACCCTACTACCGCTCGCGCATCAAGAACGACCCAAACGTACATCTCAAGATGCTGCACTTTTTTGTCAACACCGGCATTCGCGACACGGCATACTACTGGAACGAACTTGCGAAAGCAGTCAATCTCTATTGCGACTTGCGCAAGATATGCCCAGACCTCGATTGCCTGAACATAGGCGGCGGAATGCCTATCCAAGCACACCTCGATTTCGAGTTTGACTATGAATACATGATTGAGGAAATAGTCACCCAGATAAAAAAGATTTGCGACAACAACAACGTTCCAGTCCCTCGCATCTTCACTGAATTCGGTTCATACACTGTAGGGGAAAGCGGTGCAATGCTATACAGCATAGTCAACCAGAAGCAACAGAACGACCGCGAGAAATGGAATATGATTGACTCAAGTTTCATGACCACTCTACCCGACACCTGGGGCATAAACCAACGTTACGTCTTCCTTGCCATCAACAACTGGAACTCGGAATACGAACGCGTCAACCTCGGTGGACTGACCTGCGACTCGGAGGATTTCTACAATGCTGAAGCTCACTCCAACGCAATATTCATGCCAAAGATGTGCAACAACGAGGAACAATTCATCGGATTCTTCCACATGGGCGCCTATCAGGAGAGCCTCGGAGGTTTTGGAGGCATACAGCACTGCCTGATACCAGGACCTAAAATGGTAGTAATAGACGTTGACGAGAACGGTGAATGGTTCACCAAGCTCTTTGCCAAGGAGCAATCCTACAAATCGATGCTGAAAATACTCGGCTACTGATAAATAAAAGAGAGCAGACAAATGTCTGCTCTCGCTATTTCAAAACAATTCTAAAATATCGCAGTTTCTTCCACCGACAATCCATTCCCCGACATTCAGTCCATCAATCACCTTCGCCATTTCATCCTTCGTGAATCTCGTCCCAACGAATTTTCCACACAATTCCGCCACATCTTTATGGCAGAAGAAATCGCCGGTCATGTTCATTGACTTAACCACTCCACCCTTCACGTCAGCCCTCACTTCAATCAGTCCCCAGTCGAAACGCTTCCTGTTGCTAAACGTATATGGAGGATTATTCCCCCAGATCCAGGCATCACTCTCGTATTCACGTTCTATGGAAAGAATCTCATCACGTTCATCCATTTCAGGTATGATGTATTTACTGCTCATCTGGCGTTCAAATTCCGTCATAACCTCTTCGCGCGTCCTCCCGCCAAGGTATGGCTTAAGGTTTATGACCCTCTGACGCACAGACTCTATGCCCTTTGAAATGAGTTTCTCGTTGTCGGGAGTTAAGGCACGGACAAGTTTCTCGACATCAACATCGTACATCATGGTACCATGAAGAATCCACCCATTCTCATTCCTGTAGTATGCGTTGCCCGAGAACTTCTTTCCTTTGAACAGCAGGTCGTTTCTGCCAGACCTTTCTGCCTCGACGCCCATACTCTTCAGCACATCGGCTATCTCGCTCAACGATTCACCGAACACCTCGTCCTTACGTCCGCTGCGCTTGATGAAAGAGAACATGAAATCGCCCTCGTCGGCAAACACTGTACCTCCACCTGAATGTCGTCTTGTCAATTCGACACCTATTTTCTTCAAATAATCAAGATTGACCTCTGTCTCAAGCAACTGATGCTTGCCGCAGACTATCGTCGGAAAGATATCCCATGTAAAAAAATATTGGTTGCTCCCACCGTGGTCGAGCAACCATTTTTCCAACGCCAGATAATATGCAGCGTGTCTTTTCATAATTTACCTATTAACGCCTTGACCATTTCGAATGTCTCGTGGGGTGCTTCCTCAAAGAAGTTCTTGTACTGACCGAGGTTGTCTTTCTCCATACCAGGAGTGTCAGACACAATCCTTATAGCCATGAATGGCACATTATATATATAGCATACCTGTGCAAATGCAGCCGACTCCATGTCGCATGCCAGCCCGTCATCAAATCTTCGCCGTATGCCACGCAATGTCTCCAAATCCTGAATGAACTGGTCGCCTGTGCATATCAACCCATATCTCACCTTTGCAGTTGCGACCTTGCGTGCAGCCTCAACGAGTTTCTCAGAAGCCTTGAATCTCAGAGGAAATCCCTGCACCTGTCCCCATTCTCCTTCGCCACACCATACATCGTGGTAAACCACTTCTGTTCCAACGACTATGTCGCCCTGATGCATTCCGTCGCCTATTCCGCCAGCAACGCCAGTATTTATTATACAATCTGGATGTTCACGCTCAATGAGGAAAGTCAGACGCGATGCAGCATTCACCTTGCCAATGCCCGACTGCATGAGCACCACCTCGCAATCACCTATCCTTCCTTTAATATATGTCCCACAATCCACTGGATCCTCCAATATGTTTTTCACTAAGGAAAATTCCACTAACAATGCAACTACAATTCCTACTTTCATATCTGTTATTTCATTTATAAATCCTCTTCCCTACGGAGGTTGTCGAGTATGAATCCCTGTCTCTCCGGTGTATTGTCGCCCATATAAAACGACAGCAACTCCCCTACGTTATCTTCTTTTCTCAGCGACACCTGGTCGAGTCGTATGCCATCGCCTATGAACTCCTTGAATTCAGCAGGCGAGATTTCACCAAGACCCTTGAATCGTGTTATCTCAGGCTGAGGTTTCAGCTCTTCCAATGCATTGAGGCGTTCTTCTTCAGTATAACAATATCTTATCTCCTTCTTATTCTTCACCCTGAAAAGCGGAGTCTGCAAGATATAGACATGACCGCGCTTGATAAGTTCAGGAAAGAATTGCAAGAAAAAAGTGAGCATCAGCATACGGATGTGCATTCCATCGACATCGGCATCTGTTGCTATTATAATCTTGTTATATCTCAGTCCGTCCAGACCGTCCTCTATATTGAGTGCTGCCTGCAGATAATTGAACTCCTCGTTTTTATATACCAATTCCTTCGTATGTCCATACGAGTTGTAAGGCTTGCCACGCAACGAGAAAACCGCCTGTGTATCGGGATTGCGCGTAGCAGTTATAGAACCAGATGCCGACAATCCCTCAGTAATGAATATTGACGTCTCGTCACGTTTGTCGCTTTTCGAATCGTTGAAATGAATCCTGCAATCCTTGAGTTTCTTGTTGTGTAGCGAAACTTTCTTTGCAGACTCGCGTGCAGCCTTTGTGACGCCTGCAATAGCCTTTCGCTCCTTCTCCGACGCCTGTATCTTAGCGAGCATTATCTCAGCTGTCTCAGGATTCTTATGAAGATAATTATCTACCTCCTTGCCGACAAAGTCGCCAATGAACTTCTGCACGGTAGGTCCATTAGGTCCCATCTCCTTCGAGCCAAGCTTAATCTTGGTCTGACTCTCAAACACCGGATCCTGGACCTGCACTGAGATAGCTGCCACAAGTCCGTTACGGATATCCGAAAGTTCCATGCCGTTCTTGTTGTAGAACTCCTTGACAGCCTTTGCGAAAAACTCTCTGAATGCCGACTGGTGAGTGCCTCCCTGAATGGTATGCTGACCGTTGACGAACGAATAATAGTCCTCGCCATATTGATTGGTATGAGTGAAGGCTATTTCAATATCATCTCCGACTATATGCACGATAGGATATAGAGGGTCAGCTGTATTGTAAGCATTCAGCAAGTCAAACAATCCGTTCTTTGACGAGAAACGTTTTCCGTTGAACACTATTGTCAGTCCAGGATTGAGGAAACAGTAGTTCTGAACCATCCGTTCGATGAACTCCTCTTTGAAACTGTAGTTAGGGTCGAAAAGAGTTTCCTGAGGATGCTGTTTCTCTGTATCAGGAGTGAACTCCACAAAAGTGCCATCCTTTTCAGCAGTATCAGTAAGAGGATACTCCTTCACGAGTTTCCCCCGCTCGAAATCCACACGTTTCTCCTTGCCTTCCCTGAACGATGACACCCTGAATGTGCTCGACAAAGCATTGACAGCCTTTGTACCTACGCCATTCAGACCTACCGATTTCTTGAATGCAGCATCGTCATACTTTCCACCTGTGTTCAATATCGACACAGCATCAACCAGTTTTCCCTGAGGAATACCACGCCCATAATCCCTCACAGAAACGGTACGCCCATTGAGCGTTATCTCAATACGATTGCCAAATTTCATTCTGAATTCGTCAATCGAGTTGTCGACAACCTCCTTGACGAGCACGTATATACCATCGTCGGCAGAGTTTCCGTCGCCGAGTTTGCCTATATACATACCCGCCCTACGTCTGACATGCGTCAGCCCTTCGAGCGTAATGATATTTGCATCAGTATATGCCACTGAATGCTATTATTTTATGACTTTGTTCAGAATGATATGGCCTGCTATTCCTGCAACTTCAAGCACAATACCGAGTATCAAAGCCCAATTGCCCAGCGCCATGAAGAAATGACATACAAGCACCAAGGCGCCTAAAATAACCAGAATAATACCCAAATTTTTCATATTCTTTTTCTTATAAGTTATGACTTGCTTTTTTCCTCTCTATCTCGTCGAGGATTATCTTCCTAATACGAATATGATGAGGGGTAATCTCAGCATACTCATCCTCCTTTATGTATTCAAGTGTCTCCTCAAGCGACATCACAGTAGGAGGGGTAAGATTGACCTTATCGTCAGAACCAGAAGCACGCATATTTGTCAACTTCTTTGACTTCGTGACATTTATCACTATATCGTTGTCCTTGGCATTCTCGCCGACCACCTGACCGGCATAGACATCCTCTTGAGGGAAGATAAAGAATTTTCCACGATCCTGCAACTTATTGAGTGCATAAGCGTATGCCGTTCCAGCCTCCATTGCAATCAGCGAACCGTTGGTCCTGCGCTCTATATCGCCTTTCCATGGCTGATATTCGAGAAAACGGTGTGCCATGATAGCCTCGCCCGCCGAGACTGTGAGTACAGCATTACGTAGGCCTATGATGCCTCGTGACGGTATGGCAAACTCAAGATGTATTCTGTCTTTCTGAGTCTCCATGGTGAGCATCTCTCCTTTTCGCTTGGTCACCATGTCTATTATCTTAGATGCACAATCCTCAGGCAGGTTGACAGTCAGTTGCTCGATTGGTTCGCACAACTTGCCATCTATCTCCTTGGTAATCACCTGTGGCTGACCCACCTGCAGCTCATATCCCTCCCTACGCATTGTCTCTATCAGAACTGCCAAGTGCAACACGCCTCGTCCGGACACTCTCCATTTGTTGGCAGTAGCGCCTTCGTCACCGATGGCCTCAACCCTCATGGCAAGATTTTTGTCCAGCTCCTTGATGAGACGATCGTGTATATGACGCGACGTAACGTATTTTCCATCCTTTCCAAAGAACGGAGAATCGTTATTGGTGAATGTCATTGACATAGTAGGTTCGTCTATTGCAATAGGTTCCAGAGGATTCACATCATTGATATCGCATATAGAATCACCTATTTCAAAACCGTCAACACCAACTATAGCACAGATATCACCTGAACGCACCTCCTTTGCAGGAGTCCTTCCGAGACCAGTAAAGGTAAACAGTTGCTTTACTCTCTGTTTCACCATGCTCCGGTCGCGCTTGACAAGCATAATGTCATCGCCTTCGTGCACAACGCCAGTATGCACCCTTCCCACAGCTATTCGTCCCACATACGACGAATAATCCAGCGAAGTGACAAGCATACGCAATGCACCTTCTCTCACTTCAGGTCCTGGTATATGCTCGACGATAGCATCAAGCAATGGGATAATATTGTCCGTCTGCACTTTCCAGTCCGTATTCATCCAATTGTTCTTGGCAGAACCGTAAATAGTGCAGAAATCAAGTTGATCTTCAGTTGCATCAAGATTGAACATGAGGTCAAACACAGCCTCTTGCACCTCGTCAGGCCTGCAATTAGGTTTATCAACCTTATTGATCACGACTATTGGTTTCAGACCCATGCTGAGAGCCTTCTGCAACACGAACCTGGTCTGTGGCATAGGTCCTTCGAAAGCATCAACAAGCAACAAGCAGCCATCCGCCATGTTCAGCACACGCTCAACCTCGCCTCCGAAATCAGCATGACCCGGAGTATCTATGATATTTATTTTTACGCCTTTATATTCAATAGATACATTCTTCGACAAAATGGTGATACCCCTCTCACGCTCCAAATCGTTGTTGTCCAACATCAGCTCTCCGGTCTGTTGATTCTCCCTGAACAACTGCCCTGCCAAAAGCATCTTATCCACCAGCGTCGTCTTCCCATGGTCAACATGCGCTATGATTGCTACGTTCCTTATTTCCATTTTGGTAATTGTATAATCTTTCAGCCTGCAAAATTACACTTTTTTTTCGAGCCTACCAAACCTTTCAGCAACTATTTTTCCACATAGGAAGCGGGGTTTGCCAAACTCCAGTCTGACAAACCCCGCTCAATATCAGCAAAAACAAATATCGTTTATCTTAAAAACTTGCCTGCCTTAATCACCCTACCCTCATAAACAAATGAATAGATGTAATATTCACGTCCCTCCTCAATGGTTATTATCGTGCCTCCACCATGATGATCATCCTTGATATCATCGTTAGCATCAATTAGTTTCACCTGCTCGCTTCTCACCAACCGACCATCAAGAGTAGATACATAGACAAACACTCCATCACGTATTGACGAAGCCCTGTATTGACCATTTCCGAGAGGCAGCCACGACACCTCGTTTTCCCACGCATTACCATCAGTAATAGCGTTCTTCTCAGCCACCATGACCCTGTATTCCCCTTCCGTACCATCCTCGGCAGTCACATATATATGCGTATAATCTCCAGCAAATCCAATCGTCACATCTACAGTCTGTGTAGCACTGTCATTTGCAATAGCCACTATCTCAGGCATAATCTCGCCTGAATATATATAGTATGTATATTCGTGAACCTCAGGGTTGAAACCACTTATGCTCTGACCATTGACGATGATATCCTTCAGCGTGGCATCACTCTTCCTGTCAATCTTTATCTCAATACGATAGACATTGATGGTCTGTCCGTCCTCGGCAGTCACAGAAACCACAAGTTCGGTTGGGTATCCTTGATATACCTTAACGGTCTGCCCTGGATCGCCTTTCACATATTCGACATCCTCCAACCCTGCCACGTTAGCCGTATCAGTTCCCTGCTTGTATGTCACTTCATAATCGAACGTTTCAGGATCAAATTCTATCACCATTCCATCCAAGAGTCTCAGGTCTGCCAACAATGCGTTACTGCTCGGCGCAACATCGAATCTGATTTCGTATTCATTTATATTCAGCTGGTCTTCTGACACCACTTCAATGACGATAGTATCATTTCCGCTGACTGTCACACTGTAAATATCCTCAGATTCGGTCTTGTACGTCACTTCTGGAATTTCCAGAGTTCCGTATGGCAATACAATGTCATACTGATACACCTCCTTGTCAAACTCATCTTCTGTCATGAATCCCTTAGCCGAGCTGCTCAGGAGTTCACCACCTATCCTTATCTCGGACAGATATGCATTCGAACATTTTTCACGCTCGTAAGTGACAATATACCTTTCCTGTGCAATACCATCCTCGGCAGTCACAATAATCAGGGTACTGTCAGCCGCTGTTTTCGCCAATGTCATCGTTATTCTTTGCATCTCATCGCCAGCTACATAGCCTATAGCAGGCATTGACAATTGTCCGTATGGTATTACAATTGTATATTCATATCGTTCAGCGTCAAATCCTGAAACCTGCTCTCCATTAACTTCAATAGAGCCAAGTAGCGCATTGTGCGACTTCTCCACCTCAAACCGTATGACATATACTGACATGCTGCCATTCTCTGCAGTTACCCGTATTTCGTATCCACCTTCTATTCCACGGTCAACAGTCTCGTAAGTCTGACTGTCTGCCGACCCTTCGAAATCAATAAACGGCATTGATTCGTTTTTTGACAGAATCTGGGTATATACAAATGTCTCAGGTTCAAATCCCATCAACTCTGACCCGTTCAGGGAGATTGAATTGAGGTATGAATTGCCGGAAAGAGCTTTCTCCAGCGTCACATAATACTGGCTCTGGGTCATCCCGTCGCCTGCCGTCACTGTTATCTTCACATTAACTACATTTTCAACAGTGTCTTGTTCGGCAGAGACTGTCTGGTATCTGTCACCCTGACTCCAGGTAATCTCAGGCATTCTTGTTGCACCTTCTTCTATCATAATTCTGTAAGTGAACCTGTTGCCAGCAAAATCATTTATCGTATCTCCATCAACGTATATACAGCCTATCATGGAATTCCTTGACACTGTCTCATGGAAACTGATTGTATAAGTCCTGCTGCGTCCGTTGTCCGCTGTTACCATGATTGTAGTTATCATATTGTCATCGTCACGGTCAGTCATGACGCTCTGATACTCGTCCCCCATATCAAATGTCACCATAGGCATCACAGTTTCACCAATCTCCATTGCAACGGAATAATTGTTCTGTTCGCCTCTAAAGTCATGAATCTCCTCACCATTGACATATATCATTCTGAGCGTATCTATATCCGAACGTTCCACATCAAAGGTGATGTTGTAGAATTTAATGGTCGTCCCGTCTTCTGCAGTAACTACTATTGACGTTGGGTTATTCAATCCTCCTTCGTTGATGCTGATATTCTGACCATCATCTCCAGCCACAATCGTGACTGTAGGAGCCGTTACTGTCCCAATCGGAAGTCCAACAGTATAATTGAGCGTCTGTGGGTCAAAACCTTCCATTGTCGCTCCGTCAAGCAGAATATTGTTCAGATAAGCATTATTTGACATCTCTGCCAGGAATGCAATGGAATATGTTCTCATTGCACCACTCTCAGCCGTAACCGTCAGTTCTACTCCACTGCCATAATTGTTCACCGAGACATTCTGGAATGCATCGCCCTTCTCGTAAGTTACCTCTGGTTCGCCAGATTCTTTTCCAATTGCATAGACGTACGTCCTTGTCAATGGGTCAAATCCCTCGATTGAGTGGAAATCTACAGCTATGTCATTCAACATAGTATTGTCTGATGTCTCATTGCTGAAATTCAATGTATATACATTTTCAACTCCTGTTTCTGACCTCACCGTGATTTCAGCCATAATTTCAGTCTTTGCTATTGTTATCACCTGTCCTCCCTCACCTGCCTCGACTGATATAGAAGGCATGGCAGGCTGAGACATTTTAGGACTGGACGACTCAAGTGTAATATCATAATCTGTCACGGCAGCTTTGAATGCTGACGATGACATATAGCCAGTGCCAGACCTCTTGATAAGTTCTCCATTGAGATAAATTCCCTGCAATTCAGCACTTGTCCCTTTTATCTCACTCATTGCGATATGGGTTACATGTGTAGTCCCATCCTCAGCCATGGCAGTAATGTCGAAGCCTCCATCAGCAGTATCAGCACTGAGTGTCGTTCCGTCTCTCTTTGCCGAGACCTCTATCTCGCTTGTCTCGCCTTTTTCTCTAATTATGATATAATCGTAATTATCCTCGTCCCAGTCGGCTATCATCCTGCCATTATCCTTAATATATGCAAGCTTGTCATCGCTACTCTTGGCTCTGACTAATGTCACATGGTATTCTGTGTCGTTCACTCTGACAGATATTGCATCTTTCGTGTACCTGCCAACAATCTTGTCCGTCTCACTATTCCCCTCGAATGAGTAGAGCACATAATCTCTTCCTGTCACATCATACGAATATTCAGTCTCAGTGCTGCTGAATCCTTCGACCTGTTCATCGTCAACTGTCAGTTTGGTCAATGACGAAGTCTGCGCAACAGGTATTCTCGTTACGTCGATATGGTAAATCCGTTTCGTACTGCCATCAGCAGCCAGCACAGTCACCATACTGTCATTGACGGTCACCGTCTGACGATCTGTCGCTTTTTCAAAGCTGATGAGTGGCATTCCATCATGAGCACCGAGAGTATAACCATATGTCGTTGTCTCTGCATCGAATGCTATCGTATGCCCCTCAATGCTGAGGTCTCTAAGCTTGGCATTGTCTTCTTGCTGTCTGCGCAGAACCACCTGATACACTCTCTCAGAGCCAGATTCCGAAGTCACTCGTATTGTATATATGCTGTCTGCCATCTCTGTATTCACCTCCTCACTGCTATTTCCCTTGACAATCTCGAAGTCAGGAATCTCTTCGTCTGCCGTCATTGTGTAATAGTATTTAGTCTGGTCAGGGTTAAATCCAGCAATTACCACTCCTCCAATCTTTATATTACCTAATTTATTGTTGGTCGATTTTGCCTTGTTGAAAGTTATTGTATAATCGGTATATTGTTCGCCATCTTCGCCAACGCTGTGGATTACTGCCACCAAGTTGCCGTCAACGAGTCTTGTCCATCTCACCTGATGTTCCTGATCCTCAACTTCGCCTATAAATGACAACCTTGGATAACCATTGTATTCAGCATCGAGTTGCAACTCATAATCAGTTATCTCACTGCTGAACCCAGAGATTGGAGTTCCGTCTATGTTGATTCCGCTAAGTCGGCTATTATATACGAAATGCAGGTTTTGGAATTGAATGGTCGATGTTCTAACCATAACTCCTCCATAATCATTTGCATTCTCAGAATGACCTGAGTTGAGGATAATGTTCATATTACTAACAATATCCAAACCTGTGTAATCGACTGGCAATTCAGCGTTGTGCCATTGTCCGTCGTTGCCATTAAACGACCCGCTATATACCGACTGCACGCTGTTGCTGCCGTCACCCATTGTGACAACCATTCGCCAGTTGTTCATCCTTTGGCTCTCTATAGGATTGTATTCCACATACAAAGCCTCAGGAGTGTTTCTAAACGGTATGCTTCCGCCAACCGAAGATGTCGAGTTACCTGCAGATGTTAGGTTCATTGACATTGTTCCAGTTGTGACCATTCCTGGTATAGAACCATATATTGCATCTGCATCTCCATTTCGCGTTGTTGAAAGGTTGATACCATTTCCAATTGATGATGCCTGCTGACCTGTGCATGATTCGAGGAATGTCCATTTATAACAACCAACCACATCACCTGGCGTCATCCAACCTACTGGCTTCGAACCTTTATATCGTGCTTTCTCCCAATTAGTAAAATTCTTGTTAGGGATTACGTCGTCGCTATAATAGTAATACAATGTATATTCTTCCCTGTCACTGCCCAGAGTCACCTCAATGACCGTTTTCTTGCTTGTCTCTTCGATTATTGAAGCTGTTGCACCTTCTGTTGCCTCAAAGGTGATTTCTGGCAGCTCGGTAATTGGCACAATGTATGAAGTCTGCGACTGATTGAATCTCGTGAATGGAACTCCATCAATAGATATTGACCTCAATGTTGCGCCTGACATGCTCATCACTTCTGAATGTATGATATAGGTTTTGTCAGCATCGCCTGCCCTCCCGCTGTTGACTGTTATCTTGGTGTCGCCATCAGCTCCGTCTGAGATGATTTCGACCCTCTGCTCTGCGAAGCGTTTGGTGTAAGATATCTCAGGCATTTCAGTTGTACCAATTGGCAGATAAATATTATATTCCATTCGCTCTGATGAGAAACCATCTATTGCTGCATTTCCCACATATATCATGTCAAGCAGATTTTCCTCTTCGGTCTCTTGAGTTTTGAAATAAATTCTATATACTCGGCTGTCACCATTCTCAGCAGTCACCTTAATATAAGATGTATCGCCTATAGGAGCTTCCTTGTATTCTATTCTCTGTTCAATAATCTCAGTTCCGTCAGATGCCAAAGCGAGATCCCACGTGAGTTTTGGTGTCTTCTTTGTTCCGTATGGCAATGTGACTACATACATTGTTTTGTCCCAGTCGTATGCTGGCAACTCTGCACCATCATAATATATATCTTCAAGATATGTCACTGCCGATGGCTTCACGTT
Source organism: Paludibacteraceae bacterium (assembly GCA_024399575.1). Taxonomy (GTDB): domain Bacteria; phylum Bacteroidota; class Bacteroidia; order Bacteroidales; family Paludibacteraceae; genus Aphodosoma. Next base: position 17,274 of record JAKSNT010000020.1, on the reverse strand, counting down.
GTAGTTTATTTTATAGATCTGCTGCGTCACACCATCAGCGGCAGTTACGGTGATGGTTGTCAGGCCATTTACTCCTCCATAATCAATGCTGATTGTCTGATCTCCGTCTTCTGGCACAGGTTGCAGCACTGGCTGTATTCTTGTTCTCCATGGCAACTGAATATTGTATTCTGTGATGTTCTGGTTGAATCCGTTAATGTTGAGGTCTGCGAGTTTTGCATTGGAATTCTTTGCGACATCAAAACGCACCACATAGCGATTCGTAGTCCCATCTTCAGCAACGACAATGATTTCAGCACCATTCTTACCAGCCGTTGTCATACATACATTCTGAGAATTCTCTCCTCTCACATATCCCACCACTGGCACAGATGCTCCGTAAGCAAGGCTAATCACGGCTGTGTCGTTCACGAATTTCTCATCAGGAATTGCCACTCCATTGAGTGTCACTGCTGTCAGGTCAGCATTGCCAGACTTGGTATTCACAAAGTCAATTGTATATTGCTTGCTGTCCGTTCCATCTTCCGATGTAACGTCAATAGTCGCCCTTCCCTCACCTGCAGGTATGGTCATGACAGCCTTTGCGTTTGCATTAGTCAGTACATATGCTACTGCTCTGCTCTCCTGATTTGTAACAATGTAATTATACGTATTCTTGTTGAATCCTTCAATACCTGTTCCGTCCAGTGAGATATTCTCAAGAGTTGCCTCACTTGAATAGGTTCTGCTGAATCGTAGTGTATAAATTGCCGTATCTCCATTTTCTGCCTTTACATATATCAGGCTCTGCGATGCAGCATAGTCTTTTTTTGTCCATACAGTCTGCAATTCATCGCCTGCCACCCCTACTACGTCTGGCATCTGGGTTCCTGTCATAACCAGATTATACGTCTTCTCTTCTGCGTTGAACTCCGTCAATATGTTCCCATCTACGGTTATTCCACTGAGTTGAGTGTTCGACGACTGTGGGTAATGCACATTGATTGTATATACATTCTGGGCACCAGTCTCTGGCGTCACAGTAATCTTCACCATACCAGTTATGCTTGGCACGATGATTGTCACCTGCTGTCCATCTTCCTTGTCGGCAGTTATCTGAGGACACGATGTAGCAGACACTGGCACGATGATGCTGTAATCCAGCACATCGCTGCTGAATCCCTCCAACGAGTCGCCATCCACATAAATCATTCTGAGCATTGCGTTTGCCGATTTCTCCACATTGAAGGAAATTTTGTATTCGCGCCTTGACCCGTCTTCTGCAACTACGGTTATGATTGACACACCATTGACACCTCCACGTGCCACCGCAACGCTCTGACTCTCATCGCCCTTGGTATATGTTATCTGTGGCAACACTGTAGTACCCCCTGGCAAAGTATATTCATAGTCTGTCGTCTCACTGTTGAAACCTTCAATCAACTCACCTCCAACGAATATCCCATTCAGATGTGTATCAGAATTTGTCGTAACTTCGAATGTGATGACATAAACAGTAGAAGATCCATCTTGTGCCTTGACTGTTATCCTTGTCTCACCGTTGAGTCCTCCCGAAGTCATTCTGATGGTCTGGTGCTCATCACCTGCAATCCATGTAATCTCTGGAATTTCCCTCGTTCCTTGCGGCAATACTATATGGTATGATGTGATATCAGGATTCCACCCTGATATGGTGGTTCCATCTATTTTCAAGTCTGCGAGTTTGCTGTTGCCCGACATCTGAACGGTGAATGATATCATGTAAGTTCTTGTCTGTCCGTTGCCAGCCTTCACAGTTATCTTGCTCTGCCCTGTGAGTCCACCGTCTTTTAATGATATTTCCTGGTACTCATCGCCTGCCAGCCATGTGATTACAGGTACTCTTGTTTCTCCCTGCTCTAAATGGACAACATAGTTGTTCTGCATTGGGTCGAAGCCCTCTATTTCAACACCATCCACCATGATTGACTCCAGCAGATTATTGTCTGATTGTAATATTGTGAAATATATTCTGTATGTGTTGGTATTTCCAGCCTGAGCAGTCACTGTCACCTTGACCAGTCCCTCTGTTGAAGAATCTACTGTTATGACCTGATATTCGTCACCAGCCTCCCATGTCACTGCTGGATATGCCGAAGTCCCTATTGGCAAAGTGTCACGATATGTCATCACCTCAGGGTCAAATCCATCAATCTCCGCCCCATCAAGTTTCAGGCTTGCAAGGTAGGCGTATGTTGAGGCAGTCACCCTGAAAGTCAATCTGTATGTTCGGGTGTTGCTTGTTCCGTTTGGTGTCACTGTGATTGTCGCTCCTCCGTCTATTCCGTTGTTTGTGATCACAATTGTCTGGTCGTTAGGATAGTTTGTAGAATATGTTATCACAGGGTCGCCGGTCGTTCCTATAGGCAATTCCACTACGTATGAATTCTTTGTTGGCGAGAAACCGGTTATTGTTTTCCCATTCACCTGTATATCAGTCAGTGTATTGTCGTTTAATGCTCCGACAGTGAAATTCAGGTTGTACGTAGTGGAATATGTGCGGTCTTCAGCCTGACATGTCACCTGTACAGTTCCAGGAAAAGTCTGTGGCTCGTCGATTGTCACCATCTGACCCGCCTCAGCCTTGGTATATGTAATTTCCGGATAATCGGTGCTTCCGAAAGGCAATTCAATGTTGTAGTCATAGACCATTCCCCTGAAATTTGGAACACTGACTCCGTCTGTCATAATGTCCGCCAATCGCGAATTGGTGCTGAGTGCCGTGGTGAACAATATCTTGTATGTAGTCTGCGAGGAACCGTCTTCGGCATAAATGGTAACTGTCGTAGTGTCGCCTACCGCTCCGTAATTGATTGTATATTCTGATGGGTCAAGTTGTCTTTTCGACCTTTTCAATGTTATAGTCGGCACAGTAGTTGCATTCTCGCCTAACGAATATGTGTAAAAATGGTTATCTGACGAAAATCCAGTCATCTTTCTGTTGTTGAGCAATATTTCATGAGCCACCGAACTATATATCAGTCTGAGGTCGTCAACCCACAACTTCGACCCCTGATGGATGTTCGATGACCTCTGGTTTGGATAGTTCCCAGCTGACAGGATTATGTTTATCTTCTCTGGTGCCACGTTGCTAATATATTCTATCGGCACTTTAATCTCTGTCCAATTGCTGTATGATGTATTGTTGATCCAATGACCTTCCGCTACCTGTGTGGCCTGTACTGCCGTTCCGCAGGCATTAGGATCGTATGCCCTTCGTATGTCACTCTCCTCGTCATAATGCGTCAAAGGCACACAACTTCCTTTCTTTGCCATATACGAGTCGCCTCTTGACGTTCCTGTCCAGGCATAATATATCAGGTAAGCATTTTCCGAGCCGTTGTCAGTCCTCTTTATCCATAGAGCCATAGTATCAGGTCGGTGAGTGAATGCCAAGCCGCCATCGGTACCTGCTGAAGCATCATTGATCTTCAATAAGCTTTCCACATCTGCCCAAGGGTTGCCAAGTGTTATCCATGCTGGTGACGTCTCGCCTATCACTGTCACATTTTCCAGTTTGGCACATTGGCCTGACCTTCCCGCCTCGTGTGTGAGTACGGTCATCGAATAACCGAACTGCAATACGTTGGAAGCCTGCCATCCCGTAGGTCTTTCTCCTGTATTGTGTAGCGCATCGCTCTCGTATGTGTCAAAACCCGAGTTTGTCAACTGGTACTGACCCATGACACCATTCATACCCACCATCATTACAGCTGTCAGAACTGAAAGTATTAATCTTTTCATAAAATCGTGTAATTTACATTATAGCACTGCAAAGTTACACATTTTAATACTTTCAAACAAAACATTTGATAACATTCTCCCGAATAGTAATATAGGAACTCTGACCTGCAAAATATTTAAACCAATACGTATTATCCACATCACAGGAAGACAAATAACAAAGAAGCCATCCAAAGATTTCTCGTCAGATGGCTTCTTGTTTTATGAAAAAAAATGCAATTACGACCTCAGTGAATCAAATCCCCTTCCATAGACACCCATCGCCGACACTTGAGAAATGAATGCTTCAGGATCTGCATCTTTCACTATGTGGAATATGCTCGACGACTCGTGTTTTCTCACCAATACCATGACGACTTTCATATCCTCTTTAGTGTACCACCCTATACCGTTCAGCAATGTCACTCCTCTGTGTGCCTTGCTCGCTATTGCTTCTGCGACAATCTCAGGTTTTTTAGTCACAATGAAATATTGCACCGACTGCCTGAAACCGTTGATGTATATATCCATCATCGAAAATGTCACAAGCATGAATATCAAACCATACACCACCGACTCGATTGATGTGTTGGGAGCAAAGAGCAACGACGAAAATATGATTACTATATCCGTGAAAGTCATAGCCCTACCCAATGCCATATCTTTGTATTTGTTTATTATCTTGGCTATTATATCAGTTCCACCGGTCGATGCGTTATTGGTAAATGCCAGCGACAATCCGAAACCGCACATGAATCCCGCTATGATTACCGACATGAACGGTTCGAAAGTCGGGAATTTCTGTCCAGCAAAATGTTCGAATATCTGGTCTAAAGGCAATGCCAGCCATACTGTCGTGATACCAACGCCAACGGCAGTCCTGATAGTGAACTGCTTGCCTACGGTAAACCATGCTGCCACAAGCAACAGGGCATTGATTACCAAGTAAGATGCAGACACTGGTATTGCCTCGTTTGTCGCATAGTATATCACTGTTGCTATACCTGTCGCTCCCCCACCAGTGATTCCCTGCGGTATGATGAAAAATTTCCATGCCACGACATACACCAGCAAGCCTATTGAGATGGCTACATACTCTTTTACTGCATTCAGTTTCTCGTTCTTCAGTTTCATATCACCACATTTACTATTTTCCCTGGCACGACAATTATCTTCTTAGGTTGCTTGCCTTCAAGTATCTTGACGGTCCTCTCGTCAGCCAAAGCAGCAGCCTCAATGGCTTCCCTTGTGGCTTCTGCTGGCATCTCTATCTGGAATTTCACCTTCCCGTTGAACGATATGGGATATTTCTTGGTTGACTCGACAAGGTATTTCTCCTCCCACTGTGGAAACTCCGCATCACAGACTGTCCCCTCTCCGCCACAGGCATGGTAAAGTTCCTCTGCCATGTGTGGTGCGTATGGTGCAAGAATTACTGCCAATGGCTTCAATATCTTCTTGGTATGGCATTTGCTCGCTCCGAGTTCGTTCACGCATATCATAAACGCTGCAACAGTGGTGTTGAACGAGAAGTTCTCGATATCCCACTCCACCTTCTTTATCGTCTTGTGCAGTGTCTTCATCTGCTCAGCCGTTGGTTCGTCGTCAGTCAGCGCAAATCCATTGTCATCAGTGTAGAGGTTCCAGAGTTTCTTCAGGAATCTGTGTACACCGTCTATTCCGTTAGTATCCCAAGGCTTTGATTGTTCCAATGGACCGAGGAACATCTCGTAGAATCTGAGTGTGTCAGCACCGTATCTCTCGACTATGTCATCAGGGTTCACGACGTTGAACATTGATTTCGACATCTTCTCAACTGCCCATCCGCAGATGTATTTTCCGTCTTCAAGTTCGAATTCGGCATCTTTGTATTCTGGTGTCCAAGCCTTGAATTTCTCGATGTCGAGCACATCGTTGCTGACTATGTTGACATCGACATGTATCTCCTGTGTGTCATATTTCTCCTTGAGACCTGCCGACACATACCGGTTCGTACCTTTTATTCTATATACGAAATTCGAGCGTCCCTGTATCATTCCCTGGTTTACAAGTTTCTTGAATGGCTCCTCCTCGCATACCACACCGAGGTCATAGAGGAATTTGTTCCAGAATCTCGAATATATCAGGTGACCGGTTGCATGTTCCGTTCCTCCTATGTAGAGGTCAACGTTACGCCAGTAGTCGTTAGCCTCACGGCTTACCAGTGCCTTGTCGTTGTGAGGGTCCATGTATCGCAAGTAATAAGCTGACGACCCTGCAAAGCCAGGCATGGTGTTGAGTTCAATAGGATACCCCTCTTCGGTCGTCCAGTTTTCAGCATTAGCCAATGGAGGCTGACCTGCCTTCGGCTTGAAATCAGCTATCTCGGGCAACAGCAACGGCAGTTTTTCCTCATCCATGACATATGCAACTCCGTCTATATAATAGATAGGGAATGGCTCGCCCCAATATCTCTGTCGTGAGAATATGGCATCGCGCAGACGGTAGTTCACCTTCACCTGACCGATTCCCTTCTCCTTGATATACTTCTTCATTTCAGCAATAGCCTCCTTCACCTCCATTCCATTGAGGAAACCGGAGTTGATAACTTTGCCTTCCTTTGCATCATAGCTTTCCTCGCTCACGTCAGCTCCCTCAATCAGCGGAACAATCTCCAGCCCGAAATGTTTTGCAAAAGCATAGTCACGCGAATCGTGAGCAGGTACAGCCATTATGGCACCTGTTCCGTAACCCGACAATACATAATCCGAAACATAGATTGGTATCTCTTTTCCAGTAAGTGGGTTGACAGCATACGCCCCCGTGAATACACCTGTCACGCGTCTGTCGGCTATTCTCTCCCGTTCGGTCCTCTTCTTGACCATGGCAAGGTACTCATCAACATCGTGCCTTTGTTCCTTGGTGGTCACCTGTGCCACATAATCGCTCTCTGGTGCCAGCACCATGAATGTAACGCCGAACACTGTGTCAGCCCTTGTCGTGAATATCTCGAGTTCCGTGTCGCTACCTTTTACTCCGAAGCGCATCTCGGCACCTTCAGAACGGCCAATCCAGTTTTTCTGAGTCTCCTTCAAAGCCTCGCTCCAGTCGAGGCTGTCCAATCCTTTAAGCAGTCTCTCGGCGTATGCCGAAACCCTGAGGCACCACTGACGCATCACTCTCTGCTCCACTGGGAATCCTCCACGCACAGACAATCCCTCCGACACCTCATCGTTTGCCAGCACAGTGCCCAGCTGCTCGCACCAGTTTACCTTGGTGTCGGCAAGATAGGCTATTCTGTACTGCATAAGCCTTTTCTCCCTCTCCTTTGCATTCATCTTGTTCCACTCAGGATCCTCCTTTTCAAAGCGAGCCACGAGGTCGGCTATTGGCATTGCCTTGCATTTCTCAGTATCATAATAGTGGTTGAACATCTGGATGAATGCCCATTGTGTCCACTTGTAGTATTTTGGGTCGCAGGTTCTCACCTCACGGTTCCAATCGTATGAGAATCCTATCTTGTCCAGCTGCTCACGGTATCTGTTGATATTCTTCTCGGTCGTCACGGCAGGGTGCTGTCCCGTCTGTATGGCATACTGCTCTGCTGGCAATCCGTACGAATCATAGCCCATTGGGTGCAGCACATTGAATCCTTTCAGCCTTTTGTAGCGCGAATATATGTCAGATGCTATATACCCAAGTGGATGTCCGACATGCAATCCTGCCCCCGAAGGATATGGGAACATGTCCAACACATAGAATTTCGGACGTTTCGCGTCCGCCTCAACCTTATAAGTAGCATTCTCGATCCAGTATTTCTGCCACTTTTCCTCTATTTCCCTAAATTTATATTCCATATCGTTTATGCGTTATAACCAAATTCCTTAAGTTTCTTCTCTCTGTTTCGCCAATCCTTCTCCACACGCACCAATGTTTCGAGGAATACTTTCTTGCCAAAGAAAGCCTCTATGTCACGTCTTGCATCAGCTCCCACTTTTCTCAATGCAGTTCCACCCTTTCCGATGAGTATTCCCTTCTGGCTTTCCCTTTCACAATAGATGATGGCACGTATCTTAATGAGATGTGCGTCCTCCTTGAACTCCTCGACAGCCACTTCCACCGAGTATGGCACCTCCTTATCGTAGTTCAGCAATATCTTCTCGCGTATTATCTCGTTGACGAAAAATCTTTCAGGACGGTCGGTCAGTGCGTCCCTGTCAAAGTAAGGTTCCCCTTCAGGCAGCAGACTGACTATGTGATTCATCAGTTGTTCGACACCGAATTTTTCCTTTGCCGATATTGGGAATATCTCTGCATCAGGCAACTCCTTGTGCCATGTCTCAACCATCTCTTCCAGCCGTTTCTGGTCAATGAGGTCTATCTTGTTGATGACGACTATTGCCTTCACGTCCTTCATTGCCTGCACCTTTTCAAGATAGAAAGCGTTTTTCTCCATCGAATCGACCACATCGGTCACATACAGAAGCACGTCAGCATCCGTAAGTGCCGACATCGAGAATTCGAGCATCGCCTCCTGCATCTTGTAATTAGGTTTCAGCACTCCAGGTGTATCAGAATATACTATCTGGAAATCATCCCCATTGACTATTCCCATTATCCTATGGCGTGTAGTCTGAGCTTTCGACGTGATAATCGAAATACGCTCACCCACCAAGGCATTCATCAACGTCGATTTCCCCACATTGGGGTTACCGACTATGTTTACGAATCCACTCTTCATGATCTTGATTCATTTTCAGTTTCCATATACCCACATCTCCGCCACTGTTTACCAGTTTTCAGTGTTGTCCGAATCGCCTCCAAATCGGGCTGCAAAGTTACTAATTTTCCACAAATCCACCAAACTTTTCAGTCACATCTTTTTCTGGACTTCAACCGCAGCCCTATGTATCGCTCCGTATATGTCTTCCACAGCCTCGTCAGTCAGCGTCGATTGTCTTTTCCATTTCTCCATGACCTCACTGCGTCTCGCCTCCTGCAACACCTCCATGCCCATTTCCAGCTTCAGCCTGCCTATCTCCTCCACCAGTTTCATTCTCCGCTCCAGGCAATCTATTATCTTGCGGTCAGTAATGTCAATCTCTTCTCTCAGTTTCTCCAGTCTTTGTTCACAATTTTCCATATAATCTTGTCTTTTCTTTATGTTAATCGTATGTCTTGCCTACTTGCCTTGCTCCCTCCAGCACCAATGGCTTTCTGTCAAGATTGTTTTTCCATTCAAGCAACTTTGAATATATCCTTCTTTTCATTTTTATTGGGGAATATTTGCTATGTATTTACACTTTTATTGGGGAATATTTGCCGCCAAACTACATTTTTCTTGGCATGACGTTTCGTTTGATCTGACAGTTACTCTTCACTCAACTTAAACATAATAGGAATAGTGTACCAGCAATTTACAACTTTACCCCTATGCCTTGCAGGTTTCCATTTAGGCATGCTTTTCACTATCCGTATGGCCTCTTCTTCCAACGATTGATTACCTGCCGAGCGGATAATCTCCACACTGTCAATCGAGCCGTCTTTCATTACCGCAAACCTGACCAAGAGCTTTTCCTCAATTCTCAATTCCCTGGCAGTTTCCGGATACCGCATGTTCTGACGACAGTATTCCATGCAAGCCGTCCATCCGCCTGGAAATTCAGGCTCTTCATCAGCTATTCCATAAATAGCATCTTCATCAATTGTATCTTTTGCAACGTCATTGACAATGGTTTGCTTAAACTGTTGCCCGCATTTCCAAAATTGTTGATGGTTGTCTGCTTTTTTATCCTTATTCGAAGATTTTATCAGTTTCTTTACATGGGGAATGTCATCAGGGTAACAAAGTACATATTCATCTATTTCATCACTCTGATAAAACAAGAAATGGTAATTGTAAAACAAATATGCTATATATTGCTCCTGTATCATAATATCTTTATCCAATAATTCTTGAGACATTTTGATAACACAATACTCACCACCTAAATAATCCTTGTTTATTTTCAGTCCGAAGAAAGGTCCCCGAGACATAATCTGGTCATTTAGCACTTTATGTTCCAACAAGTTTACCTCTCCCCTGCTAAATTTATCAAAGGTCTTATCACCCACCACGAAATATTCACCATTGCATATCTTCCTGTCAAAGGTCAATTTGTCGTAGCCTTCTTCCTCAAAGTACAAATATAGATAATCCCTATAGCCCACATGACAGTAGATGTGATTGTTATGGCATATAAGATATGGAACCACCAAATCATATTCTTCGTCTTGATAAACTTCTTCGAAAGTCTGGTTATCGTTGTTACACGATGTCAAATACAACGATGTCATCACGACAGTCAGAATAACAATATATCTGGACATGATAAATATAAGTGTTTTTCAATTTCTTAGTTTGTCTCTCTCTTCTCCACATCCTTTATCGAATGTCCTTCGTTGAACCAATAACCATCTGGAAGGTTATCGTTATAGTGTGGTATTAAATAACTTTTCTCTGTGGTATGGAAATAATGCATATTGAACCAGTTGGTTGTTGCTGTGTCAAAGGCGATTCCACGTTCTGAAAGTTGATATACTTCGTACATTTGATCAACATAAAACGTATCGACTTCCAGATGTAACGTTGGGTCGGTATATCCCTCAAGTGCGCAGCCTCCTATCTCCCAATCCCCGTCAGAGTCAACATCTCCTAAAATATGACACCCAAGCACATACAGATGCGACACATAATCCTTGCCTCGGAACATATATACATGTTGGCTGGCGAAATCCGTATCTTTGCCCTCTACAATCAGGAATGTCTTGTCTCCTGAACGATGCGTTATGAATGTTTCATCAGCGGTTTTTTCAAAATAGCTATCCTCATCCTCGTTGTGAAACACCAGACTGTCATTGCAATAGATGTACAAATTCTGCGGCCATTCATCATCGTATTTGATTTTCAACTCACATCTGAAATCCAGTCTATCCTCCACAGGTTTAGCGGTTTCTGTTACAGCAGGTTCATCCTGCTGTTCCTGTGAATCCGTGTGAAAATGGTTGTAACACACAATGATTACTCCTGCAATGACAAGAGTAATTAAAAATGTCAATAATTTTTCTTTGTTGCTCATAATCGGACATTGTAATATTTTTCTGTCTTTCAGAGTGCAAAGTTAATGCTTTTTCCTCAAACCACAAAGAATCAAGTTGAATTTTTGCGCAATAACCACAAAAATCGATTTTTTTTAATGGGCTCTTTATTTAAAGTTGACGCAAACTTAACACACTCCTCTTCTGTAAAGTTCAGTCCACAATAGAATGACCATTTGAATAGATGATGTCTTTTATAGTAAATTATCCTTACATTATTATCGTTCGGAGAATCATAAAGGACATCAGGAAGTAATCTTTGACTATTATTGTATTCTATTTTAACTATATCGCTGATTTCTATCATTTTAGTCTTATTAAGGAAAAGTGCATGCTTGTTTATTGTCAAAAAATCATCACTGATAAAAATCGTTTCTGTGCCAAATAAGCCGTAAATACCAGGAAATATATATGTATTATACCAAGCAAATGTAAAAAGATAAAGAGGTATTGTAAATATATTGAATATGCGATGAAGCATAGTTAAAATGGGAAGATGGAAAAAATCTTCATCAAATAAACCACAAGCTTTTACAAGAACCGTATAATAAAAACCACATATAAGACATGAGGAAACAATTATGCCAATCATTCTTGTTACCATGTGATAGACAGACCTTTTTGCTCTTTTACTGGAATATGGCATTTTATCGTTCATTTCTAATCTGTATGATTAATATAAATGGTTATCAATAAGTTACATTATGGCAATAGAATCTTTTCAGTAGTATGGACATTCGTAAGCTTCTTAATTTGTAAAAATTCAATCGTTCTTCCGTAAAAGGCTTTTCGAAAATAAAATAGTGGTGCGGAGGACTCCCTTCACTATATGTCCATTTTTGGTCAGAGGGGCTATGTCATGAGCGTCTTCCATCAGCGATACACACCTTCTTATCTCGTCTTTGAAGCATGGTAAGGTTTCAATCGCATGTCTATACTTGGTTTTGTCGTTTACGATCTTGACAAATGCAGAATCTTCGAACACAATTTCCGACACTGTGCAATCTTTCTCAACAATCAGTTTTATTTTGCAAAAGTATTCTGTCATCTCGTCAGGGGCATCATCTGGCCATTGCAGATGAGAATTCAGTTTCTTCTCAGTTTCGTAATTTGCCTTACAATAGTCTGGCCTCAGAATCAGCGAATCAGCCTTTATCGGAGTGAACAATGATTTTGCAACACTGTCTGGATTGGACGAAAGTCCGGGAAATAATCCTGTATGAATTATATTGAAGTCGTTGTAGTTTATTACTGTATCTTCGTCAATCAGACATAGCCAATTCTGAATGGGACATATACATCCCCTGTTGGCTAATGACAATGAAAATTTATGTTTGCTGTCTGTCTTGTCAAACAGAGTGTTTGCTGTCAGAGTATCGTATATCAGAAACCATTGTCTTCCAATCTTGCTGCACCCTATGGCATTTTTTGCTATTTTATATCCATCCCAACCAGAGTGTTGTGGTTCAAAACCAGTAATATAAACATTATATGAGCCAATAGGTGTGAAGCCGTCTTCACGACTGTAAATTGTGTCTCGGTAGTTTGAATAGTATATTTCAATGAACATCCACGATAAATCTTCTTTGCTTTCCGGGCGTGTGATTTCATAGAGCAGGCTGTCGTTGGTTCTGCTTTTCATCTTGTATATTGGCAGCGAAAACGAAAACTGGCGGTATTCGTCTTCTTCAGTGCATTTTTCCTTTGAATAGAGGTTGCTGCAAAAGCACAGCACCATAATTATCAATGTCAATAATTTTCCTTTGTTGCTCATTGTAGTAATGATTTGTTTTTCATAGCTTATTATTAGGGTTTAATTATGTCAGAAACGTTACTCATAAATCATATTCCACAATTTCTCAGGCAGCATACTCTTGAACCTCTCTTTGGAACCTTTGGGTACATTAATCTGCGAAAGTGTCCTGCATCCCCAAAATGCCTGCTTGCCAATGCTGGTCACACTGCCTGGAATAGTTATGCTCTTCAAGCCGTAACACACGCCTTTATGGCAAAAGTTCTCCTCCATTTGGTTGAAATGGTTGTAACCAAAAGTCCTGCCACAAACAGCAAGCAAAATCAGAAGAATCAATGTTTTCTTTATATTCATATCATTGTCAAAGATTTATCCTCGAAATGAAATATCCTGCCGTCATTTTCCATTTTTGCGATAGACAGGTTTCTTGCTGTGATATTTTTCACAAACTTCTTAACGTCATGTTCTGGAATCTTGTCAGACCCGAATGCAGGCCCACCAAGAATCACTGGGACAATTCTCTGATTGAAAGAGTAAATCAAAGAACTGTCCCAACGATTTAGCGATTTACGAGTTGACAGAACTCAATGTACTGAAAGTTTAAAGGTATAATGTTTTCCCTTTGTTGTTGTAAGGCGAACCAGATACATACCAGCCTTTGTCAAGCTATCTATTGTTATGGTACTTTCCTCTGTCTCGAATGTTCTGATACGCTTACCGTCAATGGCAAAAAGCTCAACCGTAACCTTGCCGGCATTATTGCATATAAATGCACAATCACCTGCTTTTACGGGATTTGGAGCAAGGACGAACACCTCTGTATCTACAACATGATCCACAGGAGAATAAGTCGAGTCAACTTCGAATGAGGCTGTCAACACAGTATCATTTGTGACGACAAAAGACATGACGGGAACCATGTTCCCGTCGCCCCATCCGGCAAACTTATACCCTGCATTTGTGATTGCGGAGAGAACGACCGTATCAAGGCTTGCCGTAAAACCGCTACCTGTGATTCTTCCCATGCTGGAATCGTTTATCGAAACGGAGACATTGCGCATATAGTCAATATTATATGTCACACCAATTTCAGGATCACCCGTAAACGAGCCACCGGTGTTTGCAAGCATATCTTTGTTCCAATCTGTTTTCGCAACTGCATCGGCTGGAATAGACCAAGGCTTGCCCGAAAGAATGGCCATCTGTCGTGAACTGCTTGAAGTCGAGTTTATTCGTATGTTGGAACAATTATAGAACATATCCAAATAGCAATATGGTGCCAGGTTCGTTGCAGGCAGGTCTGGTGCATAACTAAGTGATGTGCATTCGCTGAACATTCCCTCGTAACAATGTGCAGACATAGTCATGGCAGGCAGTTCTGGCGCCTTGATCAACGACTGGCAGTTTTCGAACAGGTAATGAAAAGCATATTGCGGGACAGTGTCCATTAGCATCAATTCATCAAGCAGCGACATGATGTTTCCATTGGCTGACACTATGCCAGTCATTATGAAGTTGTAGTAGTTGAATTCGTTCTTGCTGAATGTGGCGTTAGCCTTTGTAGCCTTCAGATATACCGTCTCGCCGGCAGCCAGCTGCAACGTGCTGTCTATTGGATAATTGTTCCAACAAGTGCTGGAATCAGTAGAATACTGCAATGATATCGATGCAGGTGTGTCATACTGAATGAGTCGCACAGAGGCAGGCCCGCCTACAGCCGTGAAGTTAAGAGTATTCAGTTTCATGGCTGCGGAATCAATCCTGAAATATGCAGTCAGGGTAGTGTCACAGATTACCTCTATCGTTATGGTATTCGTAGTGTCGCCAGTGCTCCAATTGTCAAACACGAAACCGGGACAAGGGATAGCCATGAACGAGACAGAGTCCAGATGGTCATACACGCCAGAGCCTGTGGCATGGCCCCATTGCTTGTCGCACACGACAGTGACAAAATGCTGCATGGGGTTACGTTTGAAACGGGCTGTCAGAATGGTATCTGCCGATGCCTGGAATGTCAATATCCTTGAGGTATCGCCATTGCTCCAACTGTCGAAAATGTAGCCGGGGTTAGGCAAAGCCGTGAGTGTGACAGTGTCCATATAATTCACCCAGCCCATGTTTCCTGAGACACTTCCCATAACCGAATCAGAAGTGAAGGCTGCAACTTTATACTGGTACGACGAGATGTAGTATGTAGTTCTCGCCCGAGGTCTGTCAGTGAACGGTCCGCCTGTATTATAGAACATGCTGTCAGTCCACGCATCATTATTTGGATAAAATGTTCGAAATTTCGTATAGAGCTGTAACGTCACTGTTGAATCAAAATCCAACATCCAAGGTTTTCCTGTCGGTAATGTGTCAATCCGCAAGGATGTGCAACCATTGAACATATTCTGATAGCAATTCCCACTAAGAATGGTGCCAGGCAAATCCGATATGTTAGTCAGATGCGTACAATTCCTGAACATGGAATAATATGCTTTCGTTCCTACGATATTGGCAGGCAATTCTGGCGTGTTGATTATGTCGCAACCCATAAACAGATTTGCAAACGTGAACTCTATAACGTCAGTTCTTTGCAGGTAAATATCCATCAAAGACATTATATTTCCGCCTGTCTCTACAACGGCATTGCCGTTGGCTTTAATCTTGAATTGGTAATAATCCCAATCACGGTATACAGAAAACAAACGGTTTTCATGTTTTGCCTTTACATAGACTTGTTCTCCGTCTGACAGTGATGCAATGTCTACTGTGAACTTACTTGGAAACCTGGAATCTATTGGCATATACAAATCATGCCAGGTGACACAATCATCTGTCGAGTATTGCAATTCTACTATATTTGGTAATTCTTCGATATACAATTTCACAGTCGCCGAGCCACCTATTGCCTTGAAATGCAGGTAATTTTTTCTTCTGAATTCCAAATCAGGCACAAAATATGCTGTCAGCATAGTGTCCTTGTCCAGTTCAATCGTAGTGATGGGCAATGTGTCGCCATTGCTCCACCTGTCAAACCTGAAACTGTTTTTTGGTGTTGCAGTGATGGTGACTGAATCCATGTAAGGATAGCCTCTGTCTCCTCCCGACACATTCCCCATAAGCGTATCTTCTGACACTAACGTAACCAGACGCATTGCCGTGTCTCGTATGAAATTCGCTGTCAATACTGTGTCCTTGGTGGCGATAAACGTGACTGAACGTGACGTATCGCCGTCACCCCAATGGTCGAAAAGATAGCCTGGAATAGGTATTGCGGTAAGATTTACCGTGTCGCCAGGGAATTTTGGCTCAAGACCTGTAATATGACCCATCCCAGGATTGTTTATCGTGACTGATATTTTGAAGGTGTCCGAAGACACATAATATGTAGTTCCGCTTACAGGCGTTCCTTTGAACGAGCCACCTGTTTTTTCGAACATGTAATCCCAAGGATAGGTATTGGGCGGAATGACAGCTTGTAAACTCCATGGAATTCCTGGGGGCATCGTGTCGATCATCAGCGATGAGCAACCATAGAACATCTTTTTGTAACAACAACACTCCTTGATAGAAGTGGCTGGTAAATCGGGTATGTGAATCAACGACTTGCAACCACTGAACATCTCCTCGTAACACCATGCGGATAACTTCGTGGCTGGCAAATCTGGTGCCTTTTCCAGTGATGTGCATCCTTCAAACATCCTAAAATATGCACGTTGTCCAATACTGTCAGCTGGCAGTGCAGGTGCTTTTATGAGTTTGGATTGGCCATAGAAAAGCCGAGTGAAAGCACCTCCAGGCACATAGTTACATTGCATATCGGAGTCAAGTAACGACATTATATTGCCGTCTGCTGATACCTTCTTGCCTGACGGGAACACAAAACGAAAGTACAAATGCGTGGCAGGCGAAAAGCCGTTGTTAGTCGTTGTGGCCTTAAAGAAAACGGTGGAATCCTCAGGCAGGTTGATGATTGAATTCACTGTGTATGCGTTCCAAGTAACACAACTGTCAGTGGAATACTGCAAACTGATAGTCCCTCCCAAAGAAATTAACTGCGGTTCTAACTTAACAGTGGCAGGCCCTCCCACTGCAGTGAAATTCAGATAAGTACTGTCATTCGCCATAACGCGTAACGACAATACGAGCATAAAGATGGCACAAAATAAAAAATTCTTCATATTGTTGTAAATGTTTTTGTTTTTTCGAATGCAAAGTTAATGCTTATTCCTCAAACCACAAAGAAAAAACTGGTCAAAATTTCGTAATATGATATTTTGTAATTAACAATATATCAGTCTGATACGAACAAATTCGTCAAATGACGAAAAATTTGGTCATAAAACCCACATTGCGATGCTGCTATTTAGGGACGAGTTTCTTATTCCATTTTACTTATTCGGATTTATGCATTGACCTTGGAAATTATTTTCAACACTATCCAATATCTTCCTTTTAGCACTTTTCCCATCAAAGATGCGCAACTGATATACTGAAGAGTGAAGTGAAGAGTTTTTTGTACTTTAAGTGGTGCCATTGTGCCCAACAAGAGTATCATGGCTAAAATCGTTAAATGTTTCATATTCGCCATAATGATTATCCATTACATAATATATCATACAATATGAGAATGTATTCATTTTCATGCCATTACAATTTCATCAAGAATGATATCTTCG
>JAKSNT010000002.1 GCA_024399575.1 Paludibacteraceae bacterium | reverse complement strand
CCAACTATCAATTATCAAAGGCAGAAACAGAACAATAAAAATGATGTTGAAATAAACTCGCATAATAACTTGCCCAACTCATAAAATTTCCGTACCTTTGCAAACGATATTGTCTTGCCATTTCAAGGCATAGGAGGGAGTGCACTATAATAAATACGCTAAAAATGGAACCGTTAATCAATGATCTCGCTTTAATCTTAGTTGTTGCCGGCACAATGACACTGCTGTTCAAAAAACTCAAACAGCCATTGGTATTAGGCTATATAGTGGCTGGTTTCTTAGTCAGTCCAAACATGCCATATATGTCGAGTGTCACAGACTTGGAAAACATCAAGTTGTGGAGCGACATAGGTGTCATCTTCCTTATGTTCGCCCTCGGTCTTGAGTTCAACATCAAGAAACTGATGAAAATGGGTTCAAAGCCCTTCATAGCGGCAGGAGCGACAATAGCAAGTATGGTCATACTCGGGGCTATGGTGGGAGCAATCTTTGGTTGGAGCAGGATGAACTGCATATTCCTCGGGTGTATGCTGGCAATGTCGTCAACAACTATCATCTTCAAGGCTTTCGACGATATGGGGTTGCGCAACGAACGATGGGCAGGAATGGTGCTCAGTGTACTGATAATCGAGGATATACTTGCCATTGTCATGATGGTTGTACTTTCAACATTGGCGGTCAGTCAGCATGTCGAAGGTACAGAACTAGTACAAAACATAATGCAGCTGGTCTTCTTCCTCGTATTGTGGTTCCTGGTCGGGATATACGTCATTCCATGGATGCTCCGAAAACTCAAAAGCCTGTTCAACGATGAGATACTGCTCATTGTTGCACTTGCATTGTGTTTCGGCATGGTGATCATAGCGTCGATAGTCGGTTTCTCGGCAGCATTCGGTGCTTTTGTGATGGGTTCAATATTGGCAGGAACGCTGAAAGGCGAACACATTGCAGAGCTTGTTGCTCCAGTGAAGAACCTCTTCGGTGCAATATTCTTTGTGTCAGTCGGTATGATGGTTGACGTTGCGCTGATAGCGCAATACTGGCTGCCCATCGTAAGCATTATCTTGACCGTGATTCTCGGTCAGATGGTGTTCGGCTCACTCAGTTACCTATTGTCGGGACAAGACGTGAAATCGGCAGTAAAATGCGGATTCTCGATGACCCAGATAGGCGAATTTGCCTTCATCCTTGCAACGCTCGGCACATCGCTTGGCGTTACGGCTGACTACCTCTACCCTATCGTTGTGGCAGTGTCAGTGTTCACCACATTTACCACCCCATATATGGTGCGATTAGCAACTCCTTGCGGCAATTCCATAGAGAAGGTATTGCCTGAAAAGTTAAAAGCAGCGATTGCAAGATATTCGACAGAGGCGCCTGCAACAACCGGAGACTCACAGATTTGGAAACCATATATCGGACAGGTGCTCAAGACTGTGCTGATTTGGGGAATACTTAGTATAGCAGTCATCACGGCAATGCTTTATTATGTGGAACCGATTGTCTATGAACTGATGGGCGAGAATCTCGGACGGTACGTCATGGCGGCAGGAACGCTGATAGTAGCAGCACCATTCCTTTGGGGACTGATGCTTAAGAACCAGAAAAGCGAAGAGGAGATGCGTGTCTGGAAGCACAGCAGCAATAGTCTCTACCGCGGACCTGTAGCTGCCATCAGGCTCATGCGCGTGTTGGCAGGAGCATTACTGGCATGTCAGGTGCTGACTTCAACCCTCAATCTCGGAGGAGGATTTGTAGTGCTTGTGGCAGTTATAATAGTCTATGTAATAGCCGAGAATAACCTTTTCTCGAAGAAAAATGCCGAGATGACAGCCAATTTCACCGAACGTTTCAACGAAAAAGAAAATTCAGGCAAGATGCGTTTCGAAGGTGATTTGGTACAGAAATCCATAAACATCATGACCTACGAGATAGGTTACGAGTCGTTTGCTGCAGGACAGACATTGCGAGAACTCAACCTCGGCAAGCAATATGGCGTTCACGCAGTAGCCATCATCCGTGGAGAGGAACATATCAACATTCCAAGTGGCGAGAGCATGATATTCCCTGGCGACAAAATCAAGGTAATAGGCAGTGACGAGGAACTGTCAAAATTCGGCAAGGCTGTAACCTCAGGTCGCGACTTGAGCGGATATTATCACTCGACTGAGGACATCAATCTCAAACGTGTCGAAATAGCCGAAAAATCGAAACTTGCAGGAAAGAGCGTAATGGAAAGCCGTCTGAGAGAGGACTACCGATGCATGCTCGTAGGCATAGAGGAAGATGACAGCGAGAACCTGAAAGTCCCAACTCCACAGACAATTTTCAAGCCAGGCGATGTGCTGTGGGTAGTCGGTGAGGAGAATAAGATTAAACTGCTTGGAAAAGCGTGAAGATTGAAGTTCGTTCCTGAAACGAAATCGCAATACTGACACCCTGTTATCTATATGGTCCATCGAAATAACCTTCGACAGAGTTTTTGAGTTGGTCAATCATATTGAAGGAAACATCTATTTCCCCGTTTGTGAAAGTATTCAGGTTGAGAGTGCCAGACAGGATGTTGGCTTTGCCTTTCTGCGAGCCAGACGAATACACAATCCAATATGTCCCCCAGTTTGCATTTCCGACCTTCTGCCCGAAATACAAGGTCATGTCTTCGGCAGCAGTCGATACTTTATATGTTCCAGAAACAGGCAAATCAGAGTTGACGGAATGAAATCCAATTACGAACATGATGCCGTCAGTCAGTTTGCCATTGTCGTTGAACCGTGCATCTGTCGAACAAAATTTCATTTCGTAATAGTTGACGGTTTCAACGAACAGAGCATTCCATTTGTACAATGAAGGCTTTGTCAGATAGCATTCCATAGTGTCAAATCTCAATTCTCCGAATGCGGGTTGGTCAACCGAATAATTCAGCACCGGCTTCCCGACAAATGAACCTGAAATGTTTTTGCCTACCTCGTCAGTCAGCGTGAAATCGTACTGTGTAAAATCGTTTTCTACAGCCGACACGCAGACTCTTGCCGAAGATATATTCACCATCCATGCCGTGTCGCCGTTTTCAGACACCGAAACAAGTCTTGATATTGAGTCTTTAGCCATTTTTGTATATTCCCCGCCAGGTCGCAGTTCGTTGTCAGAAGCCTCTAAAAACAGTTCTATATACGTTCCGTGTCCAGAATGCAAGGTCTGGCTGACAGTCATGCCTGACGGGAACGCAGTGAATTTCAGCACATAGTCGTCGTTTACGCTGTATGCAACATGGTCAATCCTTACAGAATTCACGCCATACGAAATTTCATCGTAGGTAAAACTGCCATGAGGTTTCAACACTGAATCCTTTTTCTTGCATCCAACGAATGCGCACAAGACCAACAATACAAAAATAACCCTTCTCATATTTTGAAAAAAAGGCGGTCAATCCTTAACATGAACCGACCGCCACTATCATTCATATTTTAATGATTACTTAGCAATCACGCGAGCCATCTCACAAACCTTGTTTGAATAACCCCACTCGTTGTCGTACCACGAAATCAGTTTAGCGAAGTGTTCGTCAAGACCGATACCTGCAGTAGCATCGTAGATTGAAGTCAATGGACAGTTGCGGAAGTCGGTAGAAACGACAGCCTCTTCAGTGTAGCCGAGTATGCCTTTCAATTCGCCTTCAGAAGCAGCTTTCATTGCTGCGTTGATGTCTGCCATTGTTGCTGGCTTCTCGAGCTCAACTGTAAGGTCAACAACTGACACGTCAGAAGTTGGCACACGGAAACTCATACCAGTGAGTTTGCCGTTCAATACAGGCAACACCTTGCCTACAGCCTTTGCAGCACCAGTCGAGGAAGGGATAATGTTCTCAAGGATACCGCGACCGCCACGCCAGTCCTTCTTAGAAGGACCGTCAACAGTCTTCTGAGTAGCTGTTGCTGCGTGAACTGTAGTCATCAAGCCCTTGACGATACCGAATTTGTCGTTGAGAACCTTAGCGATTGGAGCAAGACAGTTTGTTGTACAAGAAGCATTCGAAATAATGTCCTGACCAGCGTATGTCTTGTGGTTAACACCATAAACGAACATTGGAGTAGCGTCCTTTGAAGGTGCTGACATGATAACTTTCTTAGCACCAGCCTGAATGTGCTTGCGAGAGAGTTCATCAGTGAGGAACAAACCTGTAGATTCAACTACTACGTCTGCGCCGACTTCGTTCCATTTCAACTCAGCAGGGTCTTTCTCCTGAGTGAGACGGATGCGATTGCCGTTAACTACGAGATAGTTGCCGTCAATCTTGATATCAGCCTCGAAAATGCCGTGTACTGAATCGTATTTCAGCATGTAAGCCAAATAGTCAGGATCGAGAAGGTCGTTGATACCTACAACCTGAATGTCGTTAGCAAAGTTTGTGACTGCAGCACGGAATACCATGCGGCCAATGCGGCCAAAACCGTTAATACCTAATTTAATCATGATTCTATAGTTTTGAAATTATTAAAATTCTACAATTGTGCACCAGTTGTGCTTATCCTCAACCTTACCGTACTGTATGCCACGGAGAGTCTCATAAAGTTTAGTACACCATTTTCCTGGCTTTCCATCCTTTGAAATCTGGAATGTGTGGTTCTCGTCAACATCGACAATCTTGTCGATAGGCGAGATTACAGCAGCTGTACCGCAAGCACCAGCCTCGTCAAATTCAGCAAGTTCAGCGATAGGAATCTGACGACGCTCAACAGTCATGCCGAGATCCTCAGCAATCTGACGGAGAGACATATTGGTGATTGATGGAAGGATAGAATCAGATTTTGGTGTGATGTAAGAGTTGCCCTTGATGGCAAAGAAGTTTGCAGCACCGCACTCGTCGATGTATTTCTTCTCCTTAGGGTCAATATAGAACACTGCACTGTAGCCCATCTCGTGGCTGTCAACGGTAGCACGCATACCTGCGGCATAGTTGCCACCGACCTTGAGATTACCAGTTCCAAGAGGAGCAGCACGGTCGTATTTACGGCTGAGCATGAACGGAGTTGTCTGGAAACCACCTTTGAAGTAAGGACCAACAGGAGTTACAAAGACCACGAATGTATATTCGTTTGCTGGCTTGACACCTACCAGTGGAGTAGTTCCGAACAGAACTGGACGGATATAAAGGGAAGCGCCAGTCTCGTAAGGAGGAATGAAACGAGCGTTAAGTTTAACAACTTTGAGGACTGCCTCTTCGAATTTCTCAATAGGGAACTCAGGCATGCATACACCACGGCAAGACGACTGCATACGCTTTGCATTCTCGACAATGCGGAAAATACGTACCTTGCCATCCTCGCCACGGAAAGCCTTCAAACCCTCAAAACACTCCTGCGCATAGTGAAGGACAGCAGCCGAAATATGCATTGGCATTGTTGCCTCAGCATGTACTTCGAGTTCACCCCATTTACCGTTGCTGTAGTTGCAACGTACATTGTAGTCGGTTGGCATGAAACCAAAACCAAGGCTACCCCAATCAATGTTTGCTAATTCCATAGTTGTATTTATTGTATTATTGTTTATAGATTTTCCTTAAATATATACGCGACTCATTTCCCAAATTCATCAGCAAATCCAATGCTGAAAGATTCTGAACGAAGCCAAATTTAGGAGTAAAAACCTGATAATATTCCTCTCCCAAATTTATGTGTAAAGGTACGAATTTTTTCTTAGGATGGAGCATATTTCTCAAATCTTTTGTCGCATTATTTTCTGGTTTTATCCACTCTTCTGAATATAAAGGAGTTACACTTTCCAATTTCATCAAACGGAGCAGTGTTTGTTCTAGTTTTCTGTCGAAATCTATAAGGAAATCCAATCTCTGTCGGTAGATTTCAGCCAACTCATCGGCATAAAATTCGAAAAAAGGTGACGAACCGTAAGCTGCACGTATGGCTCGCCAGTGCATACTGCGCCAATCCTCGTCGTAGGCTATCCTGACATCTTTAGTCATCACGTGGTGCCATGGTTTCGCTACCGGAATTGTCAGATCCATCACCCCTCCAGCAGTCAATATCCTGCAACGGTTGGCGTATGTCTGCTTCTCGTAACTATTGCAGCACTCAACCATACATTGTTCGTTGACCAGATGCGCATAGTACTCAATGTTTCCTAAATATGTAGCAGGCAGCAGCGTCATCTCCATTTCCAGAAATATTTAATCATATTCCATGAGTGTACACACATCATCTTCAAAGATTTATATGACTCCTTACGATGATAGTGCGTAATCTCGGCTGACGGCAGATAGACTGTCCTGCCTATCGTATGCATTCTACGCGTTAGATCCATATCCTCAGGGTAGAGGAAAAACCGTGGGTCGAACACATAACCGTCTTTTTCTTTTAACTTTCTGAGTGTGTCATTCCTCAGCATCATGAAGCAACCTGACAGATACTCAACGTCAAACCCATTCCCACCGTCATTCATTCCATCGAATGACAACGCACACCTTTGCGACAATGTCAGCCGTCTGTATATCAAGTCCCATGGTTTAGGCAGACGCTTTGCAAGAAACTGGTCGCTACCGTCTGGGTTCAGCACTTTCGGCATGACGTGTCCCACGTTTTCATGTTCGTCCATGAATTTTATCAGTTTCTCGATAGTTCCTTCGCTGAATGCGATGTCTGAATTAAGCACCAGATGATAATCAACTTCGCTTTCAAGCGATTTTTGCAATGCAATGTTATGTCCTCTTCCATAGCCTATATTGCCATGACCATGAATGTACTGGACATCCATGAACTGAAATCTCTCAGTCATCAGTTCTGAATTGTCGATTAGCCATATCTCGCCCACCTCGGAGCATTGTCTGAGCATAGTCACCACCTTTGTCACTTCGTCAGCCGGTGTGCGATACAGAACTATCGAACAATTCACTCTCTTCATTTCCTGTATTTCATTATTCCATTTATTGCCCAGTGTGCCAGGTAGTAAAGTGATTTCGCCACACTCAGTCCTTCAGCATTACGATATACTTTATACTGAGGTATGATGACCTTTTTCTTGTTTCGCGAAGTAGATTGTGTCAGAATCCTGTATGAACCTATAATTTCCTGATTTCCACAGGCAAATCTACATTTTTTGATAATCTCCAGCCAATATACATAGTCATCTCTGAGCGACTTGAATTCTTCGTTGAGAAATACCTTGCCGTATTTTGATGTATCGTACAAACCTGTGAGACACGAAATACAACATGTCTTCAGCAAATCCTTGTATTCTATCTTCTCAGGCACAATGAAAGGCTTCAATATCTCCTTGTCATTCTCGTCTATCCTAAGGTGTGACCCATATACGAGCATTGCTCCAGTCTCCGACATAAGTCTGAGCTGTGATTCGAGAAACACGGGCATCCATGTGTCGTCAGCATCAAGCAAAGCTATATATCTTCCCGTAGCTCTGCGAATGCCATTGTTTCTTGCCGAAGCAGAACCTCCATTCGCCTGTGTGAAAAGTTTTATCCTTTCATCCCGCTGACAATATTCTTCGACAATCTGTGGTCCAGAGTCTTTAGAACCGTCATTTATGACTATCATTTCCCAGTCAGTGTATGTCTGGGAAAGAACACTCTCAATCGTCTTGCCGACAAATCTCTCCCCGTTATACAACGGTGTTATGATTGATACTTTATTGTTTTCCATAACCTGACAATTCTATGGCTCGTTCCATAACTGGTGCCATATCATAATATTTGTATTCTGCCAGACGTCCACCGAAGATGACATCCTTTTCAATTTTTGCCAACTCAAAATATTTCTCTGCAATGGCAGTGTTTTTCTTGTCATTCACGGGATAATATGGCTCCATGCCAGCACTGTATTCCTTGGCATATTCCTTGGTAATCACAGTCTTATGGCAATTTTCAACCTCGTGTCCCATCATCTCGAAATGCTTATGCTCAATTATTCTCGTATAAGGCACGCTGCGTTCCGTATAGTTAACCACGGCATTTCCCTGATAGTTAGGTCTGTTGATTACCTCAGTCTCAAAACAAACCGTTCTCCAGTCCAACCTGCCGAACCTATAGTCAAAAAATTCGTCCATCTGGCCTGTGAACACCAGTTTGTCAGCAATATCATGCCAAGTGTTTCTGAATGAATCAAAGAAGTTACAATATGTTCTTGTATCTATGTCTTCAAGCAACCCTTCTATCAACTTATTGTAGCCTCCTGCAGGTATTCCCTGATACATGTCGTTGAAATAGTTGTTGTCGTAGGTGAATCTTACAGGCAGTCTTTTAATCAGGAATGGAGGCAAATCCTTACAGTCTCTCTCCCACTGTTTTTCGGTGTATCCCTTTATGAGCCGTTCGTAGATGTCACGCCCGACAAGCAGGATTGCCTGTTCTTCAAGGTTCCTTGCCTCTTTTGCACCATCGAGTTTCAGTCTTTCCACCATTTCAGCGCGCTGCTCGTCAATTTTAGCCCTTGCCTCGTCAGGCGTATTCACTCCCCACATCTGGCTGAAAGTATTCATGTTGAACGGAAGATTGTATAACTTGCCTTTGTAGTTGGCGACAGGACAATTCACGAATCTCCTGAAAGGAACAATGTCGTTTACCATATTCCACAAATCCTTGTTGTTCGTGTGGAAAATGTGCGGACCATATTTGTGGACATTGATGCCCTCAATACTTTCACAATAGACATTTCCGCCTAAGTGAGCTCTTTTGTCTATGACAAGGCATTTCTTGCCTTGCCTCCTTGCCAGATATGCAAAAGTCGCCCCGAAAAGCCCTGACCCTACTATTATATAATCGTATTTCTTCATTTTTTCAATAATTCTTCCCATTGACTGCAGACCCTTTCTGCCGAATATCGTTCTGCTATTTTAGCACATTCCTTTCCTAATCTCAATCTTAATTCACGTTCGTTCGCCATCCTGACAATAGCCTGTCCGAGAGCCTCGATGTTGCCATTCTCGACAAGCAATCCTCCACCATCTTTCAATATCTCACGAGGACCTACAGGGCAGTCAAATGCTACCATTGGCACTCCGCAAGCTGCCGCTTCAATTGTCACAAGCGAGAAACTTTCAAATCTTGATGATACTACGCCGAAACTGCAATGCTCGAATACTTTGGCAATATCGTCAGTATTTCCCTTCAATTCTATCCGTCCATCCATACCTTTGTCGTGTATCAGTTTTTCCAATTTTCCGCGGCATTCTCCTTCACCGTAGATTTCGACTTTCCATTCCTTCAGCCTCTCATTTTCTCTTGCAAATGCCTCCACGAGCATGTCAAACCCTTTCTCGTATGCCAGTCTTCCTGCTGCCACGATTCGCTTCCCTTCTTCACAATGTTCTCTTCCCTCAATGCTCACCATGTCGGGTATCACTGTGGTTTCAATTCCAACCTTCCCATAACTTTCCGCACAGCTTTCTGTCAGTACCACAACTCTTTTTGCTTTCTTGAATATGCAGTTTCTGAGTTCTCTTAGCATTTTTCCGTACATCAAGTAGGGGAAATGCTCTCCTGCTATCATTTTATGACTGAATCCTGCCATTGTACCAGCAGTCACTGCAAAAAACTTCTGGCATATCAGTATGTCTGCTTTTCTTACCGACCTGCATTTCTTCAGCCTTTTTGCACTTCTTAACGTTTCTATCATCCTCCTGAATACAGACATCTGCAATCCATATTTTGCGTCAGACAACACTTCAAACCCCACTTTGTCGTTTATGATGAATGCACATTTCCCATTCACACCATATATCGACACAATGCTCACTTCATGACCTCGTCTTGCCATTTCTGATGCCAACCTGCAAGTCGCTCTTTCAGTTCCTCCTACTGTCGTGCAATCCTGTATGACGAAACAGATTTTCATAAGTTGCGGTAAATGATATGTTTTATTTTATGATAGAACCATTTTGTCTCTCCACCGAAGTTCACGTCATGCAGGAAGCTTTCAACTTTCCTGTATTCCAAATGCATTCGCCATGGCATCAACGCCAATCTCACATAGTGTTTAATTCCAGCCTTTTCCACTCCGCATACGTTGTCACCATGCTGCCGGTACAGCATTGTTGGTTCTTCGACCACACTCAGGATTCCGTCTCTTGCAATAATTGCTGTCATCCACCAGTCGTGCATCGGTGCGCTTTCAGCAAACGGCAGTACCATATTCCTCGCCTGTCTGTTTATCATCGTAGTGCACCCCGCTACGCAGTCGTTGACACAGATATTTTCAAACTTCATCGCAAACGGGAATCTGAATTTATGCTGTTCGAAGAATGTCATGCCGTCGCCTCTGAGATTTTCATCCACAATCAGCACCGAAGTAAACACCATGATTCCTTTATCTGGATGTTTACGTTCCTCCTCTTTCATCTTCGCCATAGTCATTTCTATCTTCTTCTCCAACCACACGTCATCTTGGTCAGCCATCATTATGTATTCCCCTTCAGCCATCCTAATCAGGCTCTCGAATGATTTTACGACACCTATGTTTTCGCCCTTCACAAGTCTCATTCTATTCCCGAGTCTTTCTTTCCACTTTTCAAGTATGTATATCGTCTTGTCTGTTGACCCGTCGTCACGCACAGTGAGCTGCCAGTCAGTATAGGTCTGCTTTACTATTGATTCTATCTGCTCGTCAATCCATAGTTCGCCGTTATATGTTGACATGACGATTTCGGTCATTGCTTAATTCCTTTTTCTATAATTTTTATTCTGGTATTTGTCCACCATGCTGTCACTGTATTCATCCCAAAAGTTGTTCGCCTTGATTATTTGTCTCTGTTTTATCTCTTCGGCGCTGCTGTGCCTGAGGTCAAACAACGTGCATGCCTCCATTGCATTTCCATCTCTTTTCCAGTTGACATCGAACGTTATCGTCTTGTAGCATACAAACATCAGCAGAAACACGATGCTCGCTTGCCTGACTATATTGATATATGGAGCTTTATCTTCGCATTTCTTCCTCACGAAATTGAAAATATACACAATAATGAAAATAACAAAATAGGCTCTCAGTCTATTCAACAACATGAAATGCTGGTAGAACATCACCACGACTATCATTCCTGCAGTAGCTACTGCAAGTATTAGGTCCCTTCCCTGTTTCCTTCTTGAGAACTGCACCATGACTACTATTGCCAGCATGTAGAATACGAAATTCAGTTGAACCTGTTTTGCAAACGACAAGTGATAGCTTATCGATTTTGACACCAGTCCATCAGCCGACATTTTCATTAGACTATCCACAATCACATTATCAGAAACGACAAGCAATATTGCTAATCCTATCATCAGCACTGCCCATATATTGTTGCTTATTTCTATGCGCTGCATACCCCAATATGCCAACGCCGGCAATATAACGAGCAGACTCGCTTTGTGCATCGAGAATGCCAAGATGCAGAATACTACAGCCTGTACCATGTGATTTTTCCTTGCTGCCAATATAGTGAAGATGAACATTGACACTGCCATGCACTGCCTGAGTTGTGCTGTAATGAGGTCAGGCATCAGTACTACAATCAGCGTGAGTGCAAGTGTCTTTTTCTCTTTCAGTTCTCCTATCAACATGTATGTTGCTCCAAAGAAAAGAACTGACACAACAGCCGTCATCCACCAAAACGACAACCCTGCCGACCTGCATAGCCAACAATACACGACAAATCCTGTTTCAAAGCTGGTTGTCCTTATTGCTTCAGTCAAATCTCCCCAAGGTTCCATGCTCTCATAGAAAGGGACGTATGTGGTGATGTCAGGACCGTAATAATATTTTATCGTGAATCCGACCATGGTAACTGCAAACGCAAGCTTGTACAGTTGTTCAGCCATGCGAGGCATGTTGTCTAACAATAGCTCGGCAACTGTTGCTGCAATCAGAAACACAGATATTACCGTGACCAGATTCATTTTTGTCTTTAATAAACGAAAAAGCGGAAGTCATTAGGAAAGACCTGACTTCCGCTGTAATTTCAAATTTTTGAACACTGATATCAAGCCTCAGCAGGTTTCTCCTCAGTTTGTTCAGTCTCAGCAGCCTGGGCAGCAGCCTCTTCAGCAGCAGCCTTTGCAGCAGCTTCCTCTGCAGCCAGAGCTTCAGCCTTCTTGCGTGCAATTTCCTCAGCCTTAGCCTTATTTACTGCTTTCTCAGCCTCAAGACGAGCATTTCTTGCCTCGTTCTTCGCTGTCTTTGCCTTTGCTACGATACCTTCAAGAGTCTTAGCCTTTTCAGCCTTCCAACTCTCGAAGCGTTTCTGAGCCTCTTCTTCGGTGAATGCACCCTTGCGTACGCCGCCGTTGAGGTGTTTCATCATCATCACACCTTCGCGCGACAAGATGTTGCGTACAGTGTCTGTTGGTTGTGCACCTGTCTCAACCCAATACAATGCGCGGTCGAATTTGAGATCAACTGCTGCTGGGTTTACATTTGGGTTGTACGAACCAATACGTTCAATAATACGGCCATCACGTGGCGAGCGAACGTCTGCAATGACGATGTGGTAGTAGGCATACCCTTTGCGTCCATTGCGTTGCAATCTGATTTTAGTTGCCATTTTCTTTTAATTTGACTTTTAAATTAACCTAATATGCTTTTACACGAAAAGCGCTGCAAAGGTACGGCTTTTTTTCTACCCCACCAAACCTTTTACAAAAAATATTTTTCGTATATGTAGATAGTCAGTTTTCAATCAGGAATTTCAGTACCGATGCAGCTTCCATCGGATTCGCAGAGTCAGCAATTGCTGAAACCAATGCTGCACTGTCGGCACCTGCATCGCGGATTTCCTTTATGTTCGTGGCATTGATTCCTCCTATTGCCACAACCTTATGCCGCGAGATTTTCCTTGCCTCCCTGAGTCCTTTCAAGCCAAACGGCATGGCGGTATCAGTCTTAGTAGGGGTTGCGAACACTGGCGACACTGCTATATAGTCAACATCCATGCTGTTTGCGTCTGCCACCTGCTGCATGTTCTCGCACGAAAGCCCGATTATTTTTCCTTGACCGAGAATTTTCCGTGCTTCAGCGTATGCCATGTCGCTCTGCCCTACATGTACTCCTTCGGCATCAATAGTTTTAGCTACATTCACACGGTCATTAATAATGAGAGGTACGCCTGTCGGAAGTAGTTTTTCGTGCAATTCGCGAGCAAGTATCGTCATTTCCTCATCGCTCATCTCTTTCTCCCTGAGTTGCACCATGTCAACTCCTCCAGCCACTGCCTGCATTACGATGTCGGTTATTGACTTTCCATGTTGGGTGCAATATCCCGTAACAAGATATAATTCCATTTATTTTACTAACTCTTCCACTTTCTTCATGTCCAAGGCAATTCTTTCGCTGTTTCCGTTCTTCACCAACTCGAATTTTTTCTTGCCAGTTACAATCATTACGAGATTCTCGTTCATGATGCAGACAGTGCCTTTCTCGGAATTGTTGCAGATATCCTTGATTTTGGCGAGCATCATCATAGCCTCTTCCTTGGTACTTCCGACGTAGATGTTGTTTGCGTCTGCTTCATTCAGGTCGTGGTCCCAGTCGTATGCCGTTCTAAGGTAAATACCGATTCTTGCCTCTTTCAGGAATGTAATGCGCCATAAACTTACTGACTCTTTCTTGCTGAGCGAGATTTCAGAGATTCTGGTCATTTCTTGATTCTCTGACCTCATGGTCTTTTCCTGACCATAGCATGCGGCTACTATCATTGAGACAACAGCTAATACTAATACTTTTTTCATAATTGTGCTATTTAAATCACCCTTTCTATATTCCATACAAATGCCTTTACACCGACTTCCTCGTTGCGTTTGTCAAGTCTCTTCACGTTTTTCAGCAGTTCATCCACCATGTCGTCAGAAACCACACACATCATAGCGGAATTCATTTCAGGCCATGTGTGAGTGCCTCGTCTTGGTTCTCCATTTATGCTTCCCCTGCCTTGTATCTGTTCGAAAAACGTAAATCCACGTATCCCGAGTTCGTCAAGCATGAACTCAACACGTTCGGTGTTTGCCTGATTGAATACTATAAATACACTTTTCATAATTCGTCCTCCACGTTTAGTTGCATGAATATGAAGTTTTTGCGTTTCTTTGCGAGTTTTTCAGTCTCATTCTTCTTGTTGATTAAACCGTAAAGCACAGGTACGACTATCAGTGTCACTATTGTTGATACTGTCAGACCACCGATGACCACAATACCCATTGGTCGCCACATCTCCGAACCTTCAGATGACGATATTGCCATAGGCACCATACCGAGAATGGTCGTGAATGCTGTCATTAATACTGGTCGCAGACGTGATGCGCCTGACAATGCAATAGCCTCGTTCAGGTCGTAACCCCTTTCACGCATGAGGTTGATGTAATCGACAAGCACAATACCGTTCTTTACAACGATACCTACCAACAGAATTGCTCCCAATGCACCAATCATGTCAAGAGTGGTGTTGGTTATCAGCAAGGCGAATATCACACCTGGCAGAGCAAATATAGCTGATGACATGATAATCAAAGGATTGCGGAAGTCCTCGAACTGGGATGCCATCACAATATATACCAAGAATATGATGAGTACCAGCAGTACTGCCATATCCCCGAAGGTCTCCTGCTGATCTTCGTATGATCCACCGAATGCCGTATGTATTCCCATTGGAATGTCAGTTTCGTCAACAACTTTCTGCATTGCTTCTGCCATTTCACCCATTGACGTGCCTTCAGGTGTAACTTTGATTGTCACATATCTCTGACGGGATTTACGCTTGATTTCAGGTGGTGCCCAGTATTCCTGCACTTCTGCCAGCTCGCCAATCTTTACACTTTTGCCCATTGCGTCAGTTATTGACATGTCAAGTATGTCTGTCATCGAATCACGGTATTTCTCTTGCAGACGGACTATGATGTCGTACTCTTCACCATCCTCCTTGAGGTAACCAGCGGTGAAACCGTTTACACGGTTTCTGATATACATTGCAACAGTCGATGTTGCCAGTCCGTGACGTGCCAGTTTCTCTTTGTCGAAAACTATCTGGAGTTCGCTACGGTCTTTCTCCCTGTCAATATCAACGTCACGTGCTCCTGGGAGTGCCTGGAATTTACGTTTAAGGTCTGCAGCGAGGATATTCGTCTGGTCGAAGTCATATCCATAAATCTCAAGGTCAACGGTGTTAGATGCGCCTCCACCCATTCCTGATGCAGTTGATACTGTATATGATACTATCTCAGGGCGTTTATTCAGTACGCCACGGACAGATTCTGCTATTTCCCATATTGTGCGTTCTCTCTCATATTTTTTAGGGCAACGTATGGTCATCTGCATTTTGTTATTGTTGGTCGAGCCAAAGAGCGACGAGATGTTTGCATCGTCGTTCGAACCAGCACTGGTTGAAATCAGTTGTATTTCAGGTGATGATACTTGGATTTCCTTCTCGACCTCTCTTGCAAACTTCATTGTCTCTTCTATCCTTGTACCTCGCTGCAACTCGATGGTGACAGTCATACGTCCGTTGTCCTGCTGAGCCATGAAGTCGCTACCTATGGCTTTTGTCGCAATAGGTACGATTGAGAGTGCAAGCACACCCAGCAGTACTCCTATTGTTGCTCCCTTGTGGTTCAAACACCATCTGAGGGCATTTGCATAGAATATGTCAAGTTTGTCAAGCCATACAACGACCGTACGTTCATACCAGTTCTTCTTTGCATTACCTTCAACCAGTTTGCCGTTCTCGTCAACATGGACAGGTTTTGCCTTGAGCAGTTTCGAGCAAAGCATAGGAATGAGCGATATTGCTGCCACTGTAGATGTGCAGCAAACTATCGTCACAATCCAACCTAACTCCTTGAACATGATACCCGCCTGACCTCCGAGCATTGTCAAAGGCACGAATACAGCCACGATGACGAGCGTCGTTGCTATTACGGATACCCACACCTCGTTGGTGGCATATATGGCTGCCTCGTGAGGGTTACTGCCACGTTCTATATGTTTGGTGATGTTTTCAAGTACCACAATAGCGTCGTCCACCACCATACCGATTGCTATTGACAGAGAGCAGAGTGATATGATGTTCAGCGACGAGTCTGCCATTTTCAGATATATGAATGCTACAATGAGCGATATAGGTATTGTCAGCGAAATGATGACTGTTGCTCTCCAGCGTCCGAGGAAGAACAGCACGACCAGTATGACAAACAGCAGTGCATAGCCTATTGATTCGCCAAGTCCGCTGATTGCATTCTTGATGTCAGTTGACGAGTCGTAGATTGTCTCTATCTTGATGTCAGGAGGCAGTGTCTTCTGGATTTTCTTCATTTCTTTCTGGACATCCTCACACACCTGCACAGTGTTGGCTCCAGACTGCTTCATGACTATCAGACGTACGCCATCACGACCGTTTACCTTCTCGTCCAGCGTAACGTCCTTGATGGTATCTCTCACCTCAGCTATGTCGCGTATGTGAACCTGCTTGCCCTGCTGTGTGGTAGCTATTACTATGTCCTCCATCTCATTGCTCTCGATGTATTCACTCTGCACACGGAGCTGATACTGCTCACGGCCCATTTTCACGGAACCTGACGCAAGGTTGAGGTTGTTGGCACTTACTGCCTGACCTACCACCTCTACCGACAATCCGTAAGCCTCTAACTGCTGTGGGTCGAGGTCAATATATACGTATCGCTGTGGTTCTCCCGACAATGCGAGATTACCTATACCGTCAATCCTGTTGAGCACATTGGTGACGTTGTCCTCCAGAATTTTCTTCAATCCAGGGTAACTCTCGTCAGCAGTAATCGCATACTGGATGATAGGGAATGAAGATGTGTTGAACTTGAAGATGAGAGGCCTTGACACTCCGTCAGGCAGGTTGTCATAAACCATGTCGATGGCAGAACGTATATCGTTGACCGCCTCATCCATGTCGTAGCCCCATTCAAACTCCATCGTGATAAGTGATATGTAATCCTTCGACGATGAAGTGATGTCCTTGAGTCCGTCAACAGAGTTCAGTCCGTTTTCAAGTATCTTGGTTACGTTTGTTTCAATCTCCGAGGCATTTGCTCCTGCATACGATGTCATGATTGACACGTATGGAGGGTCCATCTCAGGGAAATTGTCAATTGGCAGTTTTGAAAGGCAAAACAGACCAATGATGATTATGGCGACAAATATCAGTGTCGTCGTAATCGGTTTCTCTATGGCACTTTTATATATACTCATGATTATTCAGTGATTTGAATCTTGACTCCTTCTACCAATCTTGCCTCACCTTCGACTACGAGTTCGTCTCCCTCTTTCAGTTCGTCAGAGATAATCTCGATGTTATCGTCAAACCTCTGCCCGAGTCTTACCATCACGCGCTTGGCAGTTCCGTTGTCATTGATAAACACGTAACGGTCGTTTGCTCCCTGAAGCTTCAGCACTGCCTGGAAAGGAGCCACGATGGCTGAATCCTTGCCAAGTTCAAGTGTTGCCTGGGCATACATACCCGGTCTGAGTTCTTCTTTTTGGTTAGGTATTCTCACCTTGATAGTGAAAGTGTGGGACGATGCATCAATTGTTGGGAACACAGTCTCGATGACACCTTGAAAAGTACGACCCTCGTAGATGTCGGAAGTCATGCTGATTTTCATTCCTTCCTTCACTTGGGTGAAATATCCTTCTGGAACAGCAACTTCAGCCTTGAGTGTGTTGATTTGCGTGAGTGTCAGTATTGGCATTCCGCTGTATAGTTCTCCATCCTCAAAGTTCTTTGCAGAAATCACTCCGCTGAACTGCGCCTTTACGTATGTATTGGCCTTGAGAAATTCAAGGTTTTCCTTAGTCTGGTCGTACTGCGTCTTGAGGTTGTCGTACGACTGCTGCGTTGCGGATCCTGTCTTGAGCAATGCTTCCAGCCTGCCGAGTTCCACACCGAGGTTGGTGAATGTCAGCTGGGCAGTCTTGTACTGCATTTCGTCCATAGTCACCAGTTGCTGTCCTGCGCTTACGCGCGAGCCTTCTTCCACATATATCTTCTTGATAATGCCGGTCACTGATGGCGAAACGTTCTGTGTCTCGTATCCCTGCAGTACGACACTGAGTGTCGTCACCCTGTCGAACGTCTTTTTCTCGAGTTTCATGACCTTTACAGGCTCAATCTTCTCCTCGGCGTTCTCTTCTTCTTTCTTGCATCCAGTCACCGCCGTTGCGAGGGCAGCTGCAATGACTATTAACCAAATCTTTTTCATATTGTGCTTTTTTTATTTTTCGAGTATCTGTTTCAGTGCTTTCTGGGCGTTGACGAGTGTAATCACAGCCGAAATGTAATTGTTCTGGGCATTGAGCAGGTTCGTGCTTGCGTTTGTAAGGTCGAACGATGATGCACGTCCATATTGGTATTTGTTTGTCGTGCTCTGCATGACTCTGTACATTACGTCAATACTCTTTTCCTGTATTGTGTAGTTCTCGTAAGCGTTTATGAGGTCGTATTTAGCCTGTCTGTATGCTATTATGAGACCGTCCCTTGCGTCTGCCAGCTGGTTTTCAGCCTCCATCCTTGCAATCTTCTTTTCGGTTATTCCTGCTGCATTCTTTCCGCTTGACCAAAGAGGAATGCTTAATGTCACCCCGATGACGTTTGGAGGTGTCATGTTGAAGCCCTCATCCTCGCCGAAATATGTTTTTGCGCTGTACTGGTAGTATGCCGACAGTGTTGGAACATATGCCATGCCAGCCATTATCACGTTCCTTTCTGCCAATTCAACGTTCTTTTCTGCCAGTTTGTATTCGTTATTGTCCTGGATATTGAAATCGCTTTTGAGCAATTCCACTGCATTGTCTATGTTCATCAGTGTTTCAAGGTCGTCTGTGAGTACCAGTTTCTTGTCTGGTCCGCAGCCTAAGAGCAGGGCGAGCGAATTGTATATGAGTTCTGTCGAGCGTTCTGTCGAGCTTATGGCGTTTTTAACGTTTGCCAGTTGCACTTCTATCTGGTCAGCATCGGTCTGCTCTGCTGCACCTACCTCCACCGCACCAGCAGTTGCTTTGTACAACGTTTCGAGATTGGTTTTGGACGAATCTAAAATGCTTATTGTTCGCTCCATAGCGAGAGCTGTCATATACATAGTCTCCACATCAATGACAAGATCAAGTTCTGTGTTCCTACGGTTAATGTCCTGCATGTCGATGGCAAGGTCGCTGAGCAGTGCACCGACAACCATCTGCCCGTTCAAGGCTATTGAGGCAGTTATCGAGATTGTTCCGTTAGGGTTCAACGGGATCTTGAAACCTGACATTGCCATTTTGTAGCCACACATGTTCTGGTATTGCATCGACACGTCAGCCTGTGGCAGCATAGTTGCAATGGCCTGCCAACGCTGTGCATGGGCTTTCTTTGTTTCCAGTGTTGCATTCTGGAGGGTTCTGTTGTTTTCCAATGCCATTCTTTTTGCATCCTCCATAGTGAGGTTTACCGTCTCGCGATACTCCTCTTCATTCACGAGGTTTTGTCCTGCTGCTCCTTGCCAGACCACCAGTGCCCCCACGAGAACCATTAAAATCCTTTTCATATATCTCATTGTTTTATTATCAGTTTAAGTGCGCTTTTCAGCACGAATTCCATTTTCTGTGCGTATGTCCCTTCTATCTTTCTGAAAGCCGTTGCAAACCCTTCGGTGAGCAGTGTGGTCATTGCCTCGACATCCATCTCTTTTTCGAAAACGCCTTCCTCGATTCCTCTTTCCAGCACTGCCTTCACCTGCTGACGATCGGTCTCTTTCATCTGCCTTGCGAAATTCCCTGCAGTAACAGGATAGTACTTCTCAAGGTCATAGAAGAACACCATGTGTTTTTCAGCTATTGCCGAACGCTCGGCGAATTTCTTGAAATTGCTGTTGATGTAATCTACTACCGTTTCACCCTCACCATATTCCATTTTCACTTTCCTGTGTTTCTCGACCACACGCACCAACATCTTTTCCACCAGTTCCTCTTTCTGCTTGAAATAACGATAGAAAGTCCTCTTGGATATATGCAGGTCGTTGCATATATCGTCAATCGAAACACTCCTCAACCCATACTTGAGGAACATCTCTCCGGCTTTCTTTATGATGATTTCTTCCATTGCCCGACCGCTATTTCCAGCTATGCACATAGCCACATTTTTCTGGCTGCAAAGTTACAACAATTTCTTAACCTGACAAACATTTCAATGTTATAAATAAATAAATTTTATTAAAATCCAAACGACTATATATCAATTTATTACAGAAAACTATTTAACCATTAAAAGTTTTCTGTTCTATATTGTGAAAAAAAATATACATTCCGTCATCTTAATATAAAAAAAAATACCTATCTTTGCAACAGAATTTCAATACATAATATTTATGTTCCCGTATAAAGTATTTGCAGGTACCAACAGCCTACCTCTCGCCGAGAAAATGTGCGCCAAACTTGGCTGTGAACTTGGAAAATGTACTTGTCAGAAGTTCTCTGATGGCGAATTTGCCGTTTGGTACGATGAGTCTGTACGTGGTTGCTACGTCTTTCTCGTGCAGTCAACGTTTCCTAATGCCGACAATCTCATGGAGCTCATGCTCATGATTGATGCTGCAAAACGTGCCTCGGCTTATAAAATCATAGCCGTCATGCCTTATTTCGGCTGGGCTCGACAGGATCGCAAGGACAAACCACGTGTCTCCATTGGTGCAAAAGTTGTTGCCGACATGCTTTCTGTAGCGGGTGTTGACCGTATCATCACAATGGATCTCCATGCTGACCAGATTCAGGGATTTTTCGATATCCCTGTAGATCATCTCTATGCTTCTACGGTTTATATTCCATACGTCCAGTCTCTCCAGTTGCATAATCTTGTCATTGCTTCGCCTGACGTTGGTGGCTCGAAACGTGCTCAAACTTACGCAAAACATCTCGACCTTCCGCTTGTACTCTGCCACAAGACTCGTGCACGCGCAAATGTTGTTTCCAACATGAGCATCATAGGTGATGTCAACGGAAAAGATGTGCTTATCATCGACGATATGGCGGATACTGCTGGTACGCTTTGCAAGGCTGCAGACCTCATGATTGAGAATGGTGCAACTTCAGTACGTGCAATGGTTTCTCATGGCGTGCTCTCAGGAAAGGCTGTCGATAATATCATGAACTCAAAGATTACTGAGCTTATTATCACCGACTCTATTCCTTTCGATACTGCCCGCTGTCCAAAGGTCAAGGTTCTCTCGATTGCAGACATGTTTGCCGAGACTATCCGTCGTGTATATAACAATGAGTCAATATCAACCCAGTATCTGGTTTGATTTGCGCATATATTAAAAAGAGAGAGGGAATCATGCGAAAAATGCTGATTCCCTCTCTCTTTATAGTAATAGCTTATTTATTCTTGACTGCTCTGCATGTGACTTTACCTTTTCCTCCTCCGTTCACCTCTTGTTGCGCAATGGTCATTTCCATTTCTACTTCTATGTCCGACTCCCAAGTGAGCACACCGTCATTCAGTGTCGCCACTCCGCTCAGTATGGTATAGGACATCGAGTATTTGCCATAATCGTCTTCGCCTGCTGCTTCTGACATGATGGGTTCTATTTCCAGTCCGTTGCTGGTCACCACCCCCGATGTCTCGAAATAACTGCTGACTATCACCACTCTCTGGGGATCTTCAGGGTCTTCCGAAACAGTCATTGTTCCGTCCATAGATATTGGAAAGTCGTTTTCTCCAATAAGCGTGAGGTTCAGTTTTGCTGTTCCAGTGATTGTGTAACTGTACTTTCCAACATATTCACTTCTGTCAGCCGTTTTCTTCGCAGGGTTGTTCCCTTCGTTTTTCTTGCATCCTGTTGCTATGATTGCCAGGATTGCCACTACTAATAATGTCTTTTTCATAATCTTGTTATTTTAGCCTTGCTGTATCTGAAAGCATTTTCATTCACCTTTTTCACTGTTGCAGGGATTATCACCTCTTCCAGTTTAGTGCAGAAGAAGAAGGCATCATCGCATATCTCCTCTACTCCGTCTGGTATGGTATATACTCCCGTCTTGTCTTCCGGCATTCTGACGAAAAACCTGCCAATTATCGTAGGACCGCTGGTGAGCATTGTCTTCTCAATTATCCTGCCACCTATTTTCTCGGCTTTTTCTCCTCCCTTCAGTTCCGTGAGGCTGTTGCACTGTTCGAATGCACTGTTGCCTATCTCCTTGACATTGCCAAGATTGACCTTCTGAAGGGCTATGCAGCCCCAGAATGCGTATTCTCCGATTTCCTCTATAGCCGTCTTGCTGAAGTCGAGTTCTGGCGACAGCCATCTGCAATCGTAGAATGCATGACTTTCGATTTCCTTCAGATTCCTTGGCAGATTGATTTTTATCAATGTGGCACATCCGGCAAAGGCATATTCGCCAATGCTTTTTATTCCGTCGTGTAATGTAATGTGAGTCATTCCCTTGCATTCATAGAAAGCGTAGTCCTCAATCTCGGTGCAGCCAGATGGTATTTTCACAGAGTCAAGTGCGAGACACTGGTAGAATGCCTTTTCTTCTATTTTGCCGACTGATTCTGGTATTTTGATTCTTGTCAGTTCGTCGCAGCCGTAGAATGCATATTCGGCTATTTCCTCGATTCCTGCTGGAATCTCATAGGCACCCTTGAATGTATAAGGCATATATGCGAAAACCTTCTCTGTAAATACAGGCTCGGTTATTCCGCTACCTAAGAATGCGTGTTTCCCGATTTCGGTAACGCTTTTCGGCAGTACCACTTTTGTCATGTCGCCACATCCCAAGAATGCACCGCCGCAGATTCTCCGAATGCCGTTAGGCACTTTGAACGCTCCTTCATATCCGACATTCAGATATGCAAAATCTGTCTTCGTATAAATATTGCGGGTGATTGACGTGTTTGTGAATGCAAAATCGCCTATCTTCCGTATGTTTTGTCCGAATTTGACATCAGTGACGTACGAGCAGTCGAAAAATGCCGAATCACCGATTTCCGTCACTTCGTACTTCTCTTTAGCATACGTCAACATATCAGGTATGTCAATGACGCCTTTTGCATTCTCGCTGTGTATCACCTTCGCATTTCCGTTATTCAACTCGTATCTCACCCCCTTCACTTCAATAACGTTCTCTCCTGACATGATTCCTGCCAGCATTATCCCGAATAGAAACAATATTGTCTTTCTCATAGTCGTACGGTTTATAAATCTTCTGCAAACATAGGATCCCAGGCTGGCAATTTTACAGGTTTTGTCTTCAGTACCTCAAGAGCTCTTTCTGTGGCGTACTTTCTGTTCACCACCAGTCGGAACATGTACTCATCGAACCATTCGTCGGTCATAATCAGGAAGCCCTTGCAACCTGCCGACTCGCCCCACGAGTTCTCGACTTTCCATTTTATAGTCTTTCCCTCTTTCTCGTCCACAGCAACCAGTGTCATAGCATGCGACGAACCTGATGCGTGAGATTCCACTCTCTGCTTCTTTGTCATGGCGAACGACATCCCCATGAGCGACTCGTAATCATAGTTGTTCACGTCCAGCAACCCAGTTTCGGAATTGAGATATTTCCCTACGTCGCACGAGAAATACATTGCTGTCGAATCCTTAAGCGAAGCCTTTGCCATCTCCTTGATGTCTTCGATAGGCAGATTGACATACAGCCAATTGTGTCCTTCGTATGTATGGCGGTCACGGTCTATCTCGTAGCATTTGTAGTAAGGTCGCGAAGGGTCGTTCATCAGCATTATGTAGTCGTTGCAGGTCTCCTTGTCGCCATACTCTTCTGCAAATTCCATAGGGGTGTATTTCTTCCCGTTGTATGTGAATTCTTTAGGTGGAATGCCGAGATTCAGTGCGAGGATTCTGTAGATGTCCTTCAGCACCTCCTCCTTCTTTGCCGCCAGTTGTGCCTTAGATGCTTTTTTCTCAGCCATCTCTCTTATCTGTATTCCTCCCTGGCGCAGTTTCATCTTGAGCAGCATTGCCATGCGGTTGGTGTTGTTTGCGGCAAAGGTTTCGCGCATAGCTTCTGAAGGCACCAGTCCGTACTTGTTTACGAGGTCAGCGACACCGGTGAATGTTCCTCCGTCAGTGACAGGGTTCTGGAACAGCCAATCGACTGACTGCGATGTCAATTCCTCGCCCTTTGTGTCAATCACCATCTGCAGGAACAGGTTCGATTTCTCCAACTGGTCGTAGAAGAAGAGGTAGTTCTGCGAGAACTGGAACCTGCTCATCCCATGTTTTGCTATTGCCTTTGCCCTGAGCACGTTCAGTCCTGAGAACAGCCAGCACCTGCCCGATTTCTTCTGGTCGGTTATTCCTTTTGATTTCACCTCAGTCGAGAACTCCTTGTCGAATTCCCCGAGGTTCTCCTGACTGAGAGCCAATTTGTTGAGGTCCATCTGCCCGAGGGCATTACGGATGGCTTTGTCGCCAGCTGTGTTTCCGTAGCTTTTCTCAAGTCTTCCTAACATGTCTGCCGTTATGGCACCATCACTGTTTTGCGCCATTGTCGTTGCCGCCATCACTGCGACCAAGAAGGCTGTCAACAATTTTTTTCTGTTCATATAGTTTCAATTTGAATTTTTCGTATTCAGTGCTTTCGGGATGCATGGGGCGGTGTTCCTCCATCAGCTTAAGTTTTGCGATTTCGCGGTTTGCCTTTTGAGCATGTTCTGTGAAATAGGTCTCGCCGAATTTTTCGAAAATCACCTCTGCCGCCAGTTGCGAAGGATGAATCATATCCTCGGCATAGAATCTGTAGTCCCTCAGTTCGTCCATCATTATCTCGTAGGCGGGGAAATATTCAACAAAACCGAATTTCTGCCTCAGTCTATCGACAGCTATGAGCAACGTTCCTTTGTTCAGCGAGTTGCTTATAGCCTCATCGCCTTTGTATCTGACTGGCGAGACGGTCATTATGACTCTCCGCCCCTCCATCCGAGGCAAAATCCTTTCCCATGACTCGACTATTTCATCTGCCGTCAGCCGTCTCATGCTGAACTCACGGCCTGGCAGTTTGTGGCAGTTGTTGTAAATCTCGCCACCTCGTTCATATACCACTGACGACCCCATCGTGACCACCACGTTTTGGCAGGTTTTCCAGAACTTTGCAGCCTCGGCGAGTCTCTCGTTCATCAATCGGAGAGTCTCGTTTCTGTCTGCTGTGTCGAACATTCCATGGTGTTCTTTCGAAAACCATTTTCCGTCTCTCTCTTCCAATTCCCGTTCGTCGTAAGGTGTTCCGTCAATTGTCCTTTCGAGGGCCCTCGCTATGGAAATGGGGTTGTATGTTATTCCTGTAGGGTTCATGAAAGTTCTGAACATCAGTCTTTCCAGCCTCTCGCCAATTCTTTCGGTGAAGCACGACCCTACGAGCATCACTCCGCTGTCGTGTTCCATTCCCCCTCTTCTGCTTACTTTGACCTCAGTCCTGAATTCCATATAAATAGCATTGGCGATTTACGGCTGCAAAGTTACGGATTTTTTCTGACATAAACCTATAAACTGACCGTTTTTTTTAAGTCTTAGGCTCACTTGATTGCTTCGATATAGAATGACACAGGTCTGAAACCGTCGTTGCAGCTGATCATGGCACTGTCCGGGTTCCTCATCCATCCGTCGAAGAAATTGCCCTTTCCGTTTGCGAGATTTACGACAAACTCCCTCATTATCTTCCATGCTTCTGGACATAACCCTTCAGGTTTCTCTCCGTTTTCGCTTATCCACGACATGCCCTCCGCAATGTCGCACGTATGCTCTATGGGATTCTCGTATTCAACCATAAGGTCGTGGTATTCAGTCTTGCGCAATGCTGTTATTTTTACTTTTTTCATATCGTTGTGTTATTGTCTTTTTCTCGCTTCAAA
This sequence comes from Paludibacteraceae bacterium, assembly GCA_024399575.1. Lineage (GTDB taxonomy): Bacteria > Bacteroidota > Bacteroidia > Bacteroidales > Paludibacteraceae > Aphodosoma. The sequence goes on along the minus strand of JAKSNT010000002.1, from coordinate 37,371 downwards.
GGTACGATAATATTTTGATTAGCAAATAAACGTAAAAGGCAGCAGGTTGTTTTTCACTGACCGGCTGCCTTTTTATTCTTGTGTGAAAAGTGATGGTAGGTCACTGCTTTGCAAGTTTTCCGATGTTATCACTATGCAATAATCTTAATATTAAATCATCCGCCTTACCATTTGTATATTTTGTTTTTTGGATCAGCTTCGACTCTACCTCGTATTTCTTATACTCACTCTCGTTCCCTGTAGATACGTAAGCATAGGATTTTATCTTATTGCCCCTTTGCAGTTCAGGGTTTCGATCTAAAGTGCATACTATCTTGCCATCCTTATAGCAGTTCGTTCCTTCGACAGTATCCACCACTGTAGGTTCATTCAGAACGACATGCAAATCAGACGGTGATGGGTCTTCAATCACGTCATATAAGTCAACAGCATAACCATTGTCGTCAATCGTCAACGTCAACGTAATATCTTTGGGGGTTACCTTATATGTCACGCGTTCGTCGTTGCTTGCCATGGTACGCTGGGCTAAAGTCTTAATGTCCCCGAGAATCACTTCACCCTTCTCCTTGCTGTACGTCACAGCCACGATGTAGTATGTCCTGTCGGCTGCAAGCGAGTCGAAGGTGAACGACTGGCTTTCGTGCAGAGGCTCATACATACTGTAAGCCTCGACCATAGCTTCACGCATCACATCTGACAGATTATCAGTACGGCAGAGGAAAATGATGTAGCCATTATCATTCTTCCGTTTAGGCGTATAGGCACACTTTCCTGAAATGGAGTTTTCGGTAACTTCTGTCACCGAAAGGATTGTCTTTTCGATATTCGAATCCTTGCAGCCTGTCATAGCGACTGCCACCAACATTGCCAACACGGCAAATCTAATGTTTTTCATATCTGTTTGTTTTTATATGTTATGAACGTTTTCATTATGGAGACGCGGCATGCCACATCTCTACAGCATAAATATTTTGCACGACATTCGCACCTCAAAGCTCGCGCTAACGAGAGCAGAAGCCAAATTCATTTGGATGTCACACTGGGGGCATGGAGTTTTCGTGATTTTGCAAAAAAACTCAATTCCCATCTGTTTCAAAAAAGATGGGAATCGAGTTATGCTTCCTGATTACCTCAATGAAGAACTTGATTCTCCCCGTTTCAAGGTCAAAGTCCCCAGCGATTTTGATTTGCTCCGTCGGTGTCCTTCGGTGGAATAAGATTGTCTGGTGTGTCAATCTGGTTGGTATTTATTGGACCAGACTTTGTCGGCTGGGTAACAGGCCTGTTGCACATAATCATTCCCGCCAGCATAAAAATAGCGAAAAGAATTCCAATAACACCTTTTGCAACTGATTTTACGTTCATGTCAGTATTAAAATTTTAGGCAGGTTCTATCTATTCAATATCCATCACAGCACAAACCAGCAGAACCGTTATCTGGTTTGCGAGATGCCAGAGTCTTGTTTTTGGCTCCAATTATAATTCGAGTGCAAAGTTACAACTTTTTTTTCAAATTAGACTTGTTTTATTGCAATATTTTGCCTCTATATTTTAATATATTGATATTCAATATATAACGAAGCGCATTTTCTGTCAAAACCTTAATCATTACAGGCCTATCTTCCGTTTTTTTTCTACTCCTTATTCCTACTTTTTGTGAGTCAGCAGACCTAAACCAGTGGGAATTTATCTTTTTTTATCTCACGCAGAATACGCAGAATTATGGTGAATTTTTTTCTGCGGTTTCTGCGTATTCTGCGTATTCTGCGTATTCTGCGTATTCTGCGTGAAACATATCGTCAACCTATAATAGAAATAATGTTAATTTTTGTCAACTGACATCAGTAATAAAAACAGAATAGTCAACCAAAATCAGGAAACCACACATTAAGCATCGTCATGTAATCGCACCTCCCATCTACCTCCCATCCACCTCCCATCTACCTCCCATTTTTTATGGGAGTATCGTGGAACTTTTCTGGGTATATCTTGGTTATCGCATTTGTATTTCGAAGATGTTTTTGACGCCACACAGATGTTTTGCGGCAATTTGACAAGGGTATTATTTTTATGGATTTTTAACAATACGGCAATGGTAAAACCTGAAAGTTCCCTTTCCGGAGCTATGGATGGTGAAGGACTTGATTTTATTGTGGATAGCCGCAATGGTAAAAGGCCATGGAATGAATATGACTACATTGAAGGTGGAGTTGCAAACGATAGGGTGATATTTTCAGTCAAAATATTTGCATTTATCTCATATCACAAATCAGTCAATAGGAACGTCATGTATAAAGGCAAGGTCAGGAGTTTTTCCTGTCTGCCGATATTGTAGTCTCCAAGTTTTATGGCTGATGTGATGTGATATTTCTCGGGGTGTTTGAGGATAGTGCGGAGGGATTGAGCTTTCCCCGAAGTGGCTTTGCATTCTACAGGGGTGCAAGCACCTTTGTATCTGATTATGAAATCCAGTTCAAGTCCACTTTCCTTGCGGAAATAGTACAACCGACGACCCATCTTGCTGAATGTCCCTGCTACGAAATTCTCGAACATAGCACCTTTGTAGGTGAGCATTGATCCACGTAGAATGTCAGCTTGAGTGCCTGGTTCAAGCATTGCTACAAAAAGCCCTGTATCTTCCATATAGATTTTGAACTCGCTGTCAATGGCATTGCCGTCCAGAGGCAACTCGGTGATACTCATGTTGTGACAACGGTTGATGATTCCTGCATCTTCAATCCATTGCAGGCTGCCCTCATACTGGCTGCTGCGTCCGCCAAGTCTCACAACGGAGTATTGGAACTTGCCGTTCTCCTTCGCCAGCTGCCTTGGGATAGAGTCGAAACACTGATGAATGTATGGCTGGCTCTGCTGAGGGGCGTACTTTATCATATCAGCCTTGTAACCTTGCAGGATTGCCTTCTGTAGCGAGAGTGTCTGGTTTATGTCGTGGGTGTCGATGAATCTCTGCACTACCTCGGGCATTCCGCCAACTACCACATATTCAAGCAGAAGCCTTCGCAAAGTGGTATGCAACGCCTGTGGGACAGGCTCCTCGTTCTGGAAATAAAGGCGTAGCAGGTCTATGACATTGTCGTTTATTCCGTTTGCCCATAGCCATTCCTCGAAATCCATAGGAAACATTTTGATGTATTCTTCGCTGCCGACAGGAATCGAGGCATTGTTTTCGCGTTGTTGCTGTACAGACGTCTTATATCCGCTCACACCTAAGAGCGAGCCTGTGCATATCACATCATATCGACCGTCCTGACGGAAAAATTTCAATGCACCACGTGCTCGGGGACACTCTTGTATTTCGTCAAAAATTAGGCATGTCTTGTGAGGAACGAATCTGGCAGTTGGCAGTGCTGCCGAAATGATGGTGGTCAGATTGTCAACAGTCAATGGACCATCGAACAGTGATATAATATCGTCCTGTTCGTGGAAATCAATGTAAACGGTGTTTTCGTAGTGCGTCTCGGCGAAATGTTTCACGGCAGTCGTTTTGCCGCACTGACGAATACCTTTCACAACTAACGGCTTGCGGTTTTCAGAGTTTTTCCATACCTCTAATTGGAGTTGAATTTTTCTCTTAAACATAATAAGTTGTTATATAGCGTATTGACATTTTTCTGAACCAATAAATAGTGGTTCGTTACACTTTTCGGAACCAATAATAGGTGTTTTGTTACACTTTTCGGAACCAATCAGGCTGCAAAGGTACGACTTTTTTCTGACATAGCAATTAATAATGCAAATATTTTTTAATGGAAATATTTGGCTGTGTCGGGATGTTATAAAAGTGCGGAATGTATAGCGGTAACTACAAAAAAAACGAGTTACCGCTATACATTCCGCTTGTTTTGTTTGGCTGTATGGAAAATTATTACTAACTTTGCAACCATAAAAATATTGCATGTTATGATAAAGGAAATCATTGGCAGAGATGGCGAAATATCTCAGTTGTCACTTTCAAGAGTATATATACCATCAATCTCGGGTATGACTATTCTTATCTGACCTCGTACACATGCACCAAACGCAACTGAAACAGTCTTTCACTCATGGAATACGGCATCTACATACATGTACCTTTCTGCAGGCATAAGTGTTCGTATTGCGATTTCGTATCAGGCACGAACTTCAACCTGAAGGACAAGTATGTAACCTCACTAATCGAAGAGATAGATGAACGTGCGAAGGGCATCACGCTGAGAACGATATATATGGGTGGAGGTACACCTTCGATGCTTGCTGTTGACGATATTGCAACGATTCTCACAAAGGTGGCTGAAACGGCAAATGTGAAGCCTGATGCAGAGATTTCTATAGAGGTCAATCCTGAAGATTTCACTGAGGAATATGCAGGTGAACTGAAACGCAAGACACCTGTCAACAGACTGAGCATAGGTATAGAGTCGGCTGACGACAATATACTGAAATGGATGGAGCGAAGACATTCTGCTGCTGATGCCCTACGCTCGGTTGATAATGCGCGCAAGGCAGGTTTCAGAAATGTCTCGGCTGACATGATATTCGCTGTTCCAGGTCAGACTTTGCAGATGGTTGACGACACGCTGAAGTTGCTTGTGGATAGCGGTGTACAACACGTGTCGTGCTATTCGCTGATGTTCGAGGAGGGGTCGAAAATTACGAAAAAGCATTTCGAACCTGCCGCCGAAGGGGTTTCGGCTGAGATGTATGTGCTTATCTGCCGCCGTCTTGCTGATGCAGGTTATCTGCATTACGAGATTTCTAATTGGGCAAAGCCTGGTTTCGAGTCCCGGCACAACTCTGGATACTGGGACCTCACACCATACATAGGTGTCGGACCTGCAGCTCATTCTTACGATGGAGGCTCAATTCGAAGGGCAAACATCTCTTCAACGGTGAAATACATAAAATCGCGTGAATTTACGACTGAAATGCTCACTGATGAAGAGAGATTCAACGAACGGCTGATGTTGGGATTGCGCACTTCGAAAGGGGTGAGTCTCAACGATATGACGGCTGATTTTCCCAGTCACTGGGTTGACGGTATGTTGAGGGCAGCGAGAAAAATCCAGTGGATTGACATCACTGATGGCGGGATCATGACGTTGCGTGAAGAGGGCTGGTACGTTGCGGACGACATTATCGCCACTCTGTTTCATTAATGCTGCATCACGTCTCACCGACATCTTACTCTATCCCTACGATCATCACTCCACTGTCATGTTCCATACCACCCTTCCGTCTGGTCTTGACCTCTGTACTGAATTTCATAGAAATGGCATTGGCGATTTACGGCTTCAGTATAACTACTTTTTAACCCAAATCGGTCATTAGCTCTGAAGGAGCTTGACATTATAGCCTATGGCATCGCCCTATGCTAATTACTTATTTCTGTCAAAATAAGGGCTCTTGGCAGTAATTGAAATTGGCAATACGAAAACAGGCGCACAATCCTTCAACCAGCCGAGCGACATACATGCCAGACCTGCCGTAAACATCACACGGGTATCGACCTTGCACTCAGACGCCATCGAGCAGGCAGAACCTAACGCTATGCCGAGGTCAACGGTATTGAACGCACAAGGAACTCCAACAGGTCTGCCGCCACATTTAGGAAAACCGCAATGACCGCAATTCAAACCCAAAGGCTTGCGCATACAGCCAATCATCACGGCACATTCCGATGCACGTATATTACCAGCATCACGGACAAACGAAGCATTAGGCTGACCGTCAGCAAGACGTTCCATTTCGTCGGCAAGACGATTCAAATCCTCGCCATCAACCAACATAGATTCAATGTCATCAACGCCCTTGCCCTTAGGCGCTGTCGTAGCTGCCGTCATAATACGACGGGCAGCCTCGAGCGCCATCTCGTGACGTATATCTCTTGAATTGACTATCATTTCACAATATCCAATAATTCAACTTCGAAAATCAGTGTCGCATATCCCGGAATCACACCACCTGCACCCTTCTCACCATAACCGAGATCGTAAGGTATATAGAGAATATATTTCGAACCTACGCCCATCAACTGCAGACCCTCAGTCCAACCCTTGATGACACGGTTCAAAGGGAACTCAAGCGGTTCACCACGTTCTACAGAACTGTCAAACACCGTACCATCAATCAGTTTACCAGTATAATGCACCTTGACAGTACTTTCAGCAGTAGGTTTCAAGCCATTGCTTTCCTTGACAACCTTGTATTGCAAACCCGAAGGAGTTTCAAGCACACCTGCCTGCCTGCGATTATCGTCAAGGAATCTACGTCCTTCAGCAATAGCAACAGCGTTCTTCTGTTCCTGAATTGATTTCTCGACAGCATTCAGATACTGAATAGCAGACCCACCTGTCATTTTAGCCTTTGCATTATTTGTGACACAATCAAGAGTGCCCTGTTTGACAATGTCGAGTTTAAGGGCATAAGCCGAATCGTTGAAGAAAAAGCCCATCTGTTTCAGCCCCTGAGTCATACGTGTTCCGACATTCATTCCTGAGATGAACAGTCTCTCTTTCTCGTCCACTTTCATTCCCTTGTTGAACTCGCTCACGAACAACTTGATATCCTTGTCGGTGGTATCTTTGCCAAGCGCATTCCTGCGTGCATTAATACCATTCAGGTAACCCACACAACGATTGAGCATTTCAGCATTTTCCTTCGAAGGATTCACCTTCTCACCGGTATATACCGACATTCCGAGTGTACCCTGTACGAAATTCATTGCAGAATCCTCGGATACAATCCATTTCCTGTTATAGATTCCCGACAGGAAGGCATCAATCACCAAGTTCTTCATTGCAGGAATTGTAGAATCATTGAACAAGAAACCTCGGTTCAGCTCTTCAGCCAAACCTGCGCCAGCAATATATCCCGAATTCCTGACAAATTCCTTTCCTTCGGTAATGCCGTAGGACTGGTTGAATCCATTGCAGAACTGAGTGATTTTTTTACTATCGAGTGTATCAGCACCTATGACCTGCAAGCGAATGTTTTCGCCCTGTACACAACCCAATGCGTAGTTCAGGGAATCAACACGACTGTCGTTGCCTGCAAACACATTGCCGCACGTAAATAGTGCGGCAAGCATTGCAAATGTAATAACAACTAATTTTCTCATTTTACGATTTCCAATAATTCAACTTCGAAAATCAGCGTCGAAAATCCTGGTATGTCCTGACCCTGCCCACGTTCGCCATAACCGAGTTCGTATGGGATATAGAGCATGTATTTAGAGCCGACTGACATAAGCTGAAGTCCCTCAGTCCAACCTGGGATAACCTGACCAACTGCAAATTCGGCAGGTTCGCCACGTTCAACAGAGCTGTCGAACACAGTGCCGTCAATCAGTGTGCCAGTGTAGTGCACCTTCACTGTGCTTTCTGCCGTTGGCTTAGGTCCCTTACCCTCGGTGATGACTTTGTACTGGAGACCTGACTCAGTCTCGACAACGCCCTCCTCGTTCTTGTTGTTCTCAAGGAACTCGCGGTTTGCCTTGATGACAGGTTCGTTCTGCTTCTCGATTACAGCCTTACTTGTATTCTGGAAATAATCCATAGCCTCCTGTGTAGTCATGAGAGCCTCAGGATTGCATTTTATTCCATCGATTGCACCACGACCGATAGCATCATAGTTAACTTTATAGTTGCTGTCGTTGAAGAATGCTTCGGTTGACTTGAGATTCATAGTGAATTTTGAACCGATATCCATACCTCTGACATACATCGAGTCCTTCTCAGGACTGTTCAAGCCCTTCTTGAAACCCTTCATGAAGTTCTTGATATCCTTGGCTGTAGTATCTCCTCCGAGAATAAAGTTGCGAGCCTGGATAGCATTGAGATAACCGATACATTTGTTGAGTGTCTCAGCATCTTCCTTCGAAGGGTTTACACTTGCACCTGTAAACATTGCCATACCGATTGTATTACGGATGAAATTCATTGCTGAATCAGGAGTCATAATCCACTCTTTACGTTCGATACCGAACCCGAAAGCCTCCAATGCCAAATCCTTGTTGGCAGGAATGGTAGAGTCATTGAACAAGAAACCTGAGTTGAACTGCTTTGCCAAGTTCACACCTGTGAGGAAACCTGTTGACTTGACAAAATCCTTTCCTTCGACAACTCCGAAAGTCTCAGTAAATCCCTTGCAGAAATCGTTGATGGCATCTTCGCTGAGAGTATCATTACCAATAACCTGACTGCGGATACCTACACCATTGATAAATCCGAATGCGTAGTTCAAAGAGTCTGCGCCTGTCTCGATTTTTGTATCAGCAAAATTCTTCTTATTGCAAGATACGAACATAGCAGCAATTACAGCTGCAACCAATAAAAGTCTGGTTTTCATTTTTTTTATAAATAAATTAATTACAATATTCCTAAAAGTTCAACATCGAAAACAAGTGCTGAATATGGAGGTATTGATGCTCCTGCGCCACGTTCGCCGTATGCGAGGTTGTAAGGAATGAACAATCTCCATTTCGACCCCACAGACATCAACTGCAAAGCCTCAACCCAGCCTGCAATGACCTGAGTAACGCCAAATTCTGCAGGTTCGCCACGCTTCACAGAACTGTCGAACACTGTTCCGTCAATCAACGTTCCATGATAATGAACTCGCACCCTGTCATTCGTAGTTGGCTTGACACCTATGGCTGGAGTCAGAACCTCGTACTGCAAACCACTTGGCAATACAGTCACTTCCTTGCGTTCCGCATTCTTTTTGAGAAAATCCTCGCCTGCCTTTCTTGTAGATTCACCCGCTTTCTTTGCCTCGTCTTCGAGTTTATTGAAATATGCAGTGAGCAACTGCTGTGCCTCACCGAGATTTATCTCTGGCTTCTTACCTTCGCACATTGCCTCAACGCCTTTTGCAAACGACTCGTAATCAAGCCCTTTAATATTACTTTGCGCCAATTGCTGCCCAAAGCTCAATCCAATTGCATAACTTGTCTTATCCATATATCCTTATGATTTTTTTCAGCCCGCAAAGGTACTAAATTTATTTGAATAAATGAGCTTTTTAACAAAAAATTATTTGTACCTTTGCATTCAGGTTACAATGTGCTATACGATATGTTAAAATTGCGGTTACTGAGTCTGCTACGATATGGTTTTCTAACATCACTTACATTGCTGGCAATGCTATGGTCAGTGTCGCTATACATTGGCGACACATACGTGAACCGCATAGTGATGTGGTGCGTTGCATTGTTTTATTTTGCAGAAATTGTACTCAGCGGCAGGCTTAAACACTGGTCATGGAGCAACGGAAAATGGACATTCGTCGCTTTCATCGCTTTTTTTGCCATAATGCCGACCGTCTCACTGATTGCCGGCGGAGACATGACGTCCCGCATATTTGTGCGCTACGGACTTGAGCAACGTTATTCCTTCCTGATGTTCGGGCTGATGGGTATTCTCGGTTTGCCAGAAGACATAAATCTGAAATGGGTGGCATACGGTCTTGTCGTATTCCCCGCACTGATGGTAATCCGCATCCTATCAGGCATGAATATGCAAACTGATTTCGCATCGTCGTTCAACGATGCGCGGATGCACTTTTTCAACGACCACATGAAAGCCAATGCAGCCTTCAACCTTGCCTTGGTTGCGTACGCTCTGATTTTCGTTAATGGCAAACTGAAGGAGCAACTGATTTTCGGAATACTTACCATTCCGTCGTTCCTGGCTCTGTGCATCACTGACGGCAGGATTGGATTCATCACCATGCTGCTGACACTCATGACGTTCAGCATCACTTCCGTATGGAAATGGCGACGCCGCATGCTATACTGGCTTATTCCGGTCATGATTCTGTGCATCGCAGGTCTTGTAGGCTCACACCCCAGAATGGCATGGCTACAGGGAGAGCCAAGGCTGAAGGTGTGGAACGTAGCTTTCAATATGATGGAAGAGAAGCCTTTAGGCTGGGGATTTGCAGAAGGCAGGCAGACTTTCGTTGACCGTTGCTTTGAAACGATTGACTGCTGGTTTGTCCCTGACGAGATTCGCAACACCGACAAGAAATATATGTTTCACCCTCACAACGCATTCATTGAGGAACAGCTGTCCGACGGACCGATAGGCGTATTGCTGTTTCTGGCATGTCTTGTCCTGCCGTTGTTCCTATTCAGGAACAGGGAATATCTCTTTGCCGTTGAGTTGATATATATAGTGCAATACTGCTTTGAGGTTTTCTATACTGTACCACCATTCTGCCTTGCACTGCTCTTGCTGGTCATACCGGGCATAAGGAATCAAAACCCATACGTTTCCAACGACGTCTGAACTTCATTTTCCGGAAACAACGCTTGAAAGGATTGATATTGAACCGTTCGTTGAAAATCCCGACCACCTCGATATCTTCAAGGAACCCTTCGTAAGCACCTTTGTGAGTCACACTCCCATCGTGGAACCTGAATCTGTTCAGCCGTCTGTGGAGTTCGACCACATTTCCCTTCAGACCTATACCTGTCCAGAAAAGCCAGTCTCCAGAATATCGCATATCCAAGGCTTTCAATTCATCCTCGCCCACCGCATCGCGCCTGAAAACCACTCCGCTGGCATTGTAAACGCAGTTTCGCCAATACTGCATGCCAACAGCAAATTGTCTGCCGGAATAGACGCTGTACCCGCCTTCAACAATTCTTCTCCTTTTCCAATGGTCATAATCCTTTGCAAGACTACATCCTTCAGCAGTAACCATAACCGAAGCTGCAAATCCAAGTACCGCCTTCTCTTTCTCCATAGTTTTCACTGTCTCTTCGAGAAAATGAATGTCGGCACTGTCATCAGCCTCAGCTATCCATACATATTCACCCATAGCCTTTTCCAACCCACGTCGCCACTGCTCGAAAGGCGAGCCTGAATTATGTTCATTCAGGAATACCCCAACTATCCTTGGATCATCATACGACTTCATAATCTCCACGCTATTGTCGGTCGAGCAGTCATCGAGCATTATCACCTCAATGTCGCTGTATGTCTGTCCGAGCACCGAGTCTATCCTCTCCCTGAGATACCTCGAATAGTTGTAGTTTGGGATTATGACACTTATCATTTGAATATCTTTTTCGAGAACTTATACATGCGCTTGTAAGACTGCAGATGGTTCTCCATCATCCATCTCCGCCATACATTAGCAACGCCAATTTCATGAATGCCGATATAATGGTATGGTTTCAATTTTGCTAATATGTCGTTCAGCATTTCATCAGTTGCACCCGACATGATAAGCCGTTTCAAGGTATGTATTCCGCGACGCACGAGATGACGTGCACCATCTTTATACCCCTGCTCGACCATGTGCGTCATAAGCACATATTCCGAATTGAAATACGACTGGTTCCTGTTAACCGCATAACGAGCCGATACTATGCTCCCAGGACGGACAGTGTAGTGATATTTGGGCAGTGCATGTACCACCAGTCTCTGCACACGCTCGACAACCTTGAATGTAAAGGCTATGTCCTCGTACAATATGCCCACCGGATAATGAAGTCCATCGAACAGACTTCGCTTATAGAGTTTGTCCCAGGCATAGTTATGCAGCAGTTTGTCGGTCATAAGCATATTCATGGCCTCGTCTCTGTCGCATACTATCACCTTGTCGAGCATCCGTTTGCACTTGAATGAATCTCCCCTGTCAATATAGTGCGAACATACTGATATGTCAGCATCATGATTTTTCATAGTATCGTAAAGAAACGAATACATGTCGGGTTCTATCCAGTCATCGCTGTCAACGAAACCTATCATTTCGCCATGAGCATTGTCGATACCAACATTCCTCGCGGCACTCAATCCGCCGTTGGGTGTATGAAAAACCTTTATGCGCCCGTCCTCAGTTGCCAACCGGTCGCAAATTGAGCCAGAACCATCCTTACTGCCGTCATCTACCACCAGGATTTCGAGGTTGGTGTACTTTTGTGCCATTATTGACCGGATACACTTTTCGACATAATCCTCAACATTATATACAGGCACAACGACCGAAATCATTTCTTTTTCCATATACCGTATTCTGTCTTTGTTTTACGAAGTTTTTGAGTCTCTTTCCAAATGGCTCTGTTGCGTCTCCAATCCTCGTCGTTCACGTAAGGACGCTCATGCCACAGATGTATCAGGGGAATATTGTAACGCAACTGTATCCCGCGTATTCCATTGTTCTCAAGACGTTGCCCGAACTCCCTGTCTTCCGCGCCATAACGCATACGAGTATCAAAACCATTTGCATTTATGATATATTCACGCCATGTTGACGAGTTTCCGCCATTCCACGAAGCCTTGGCAGTTGTGATGTGATTCATAACGCTGCATACCAATCTGTTGCACCACAGTTTACGCATCTTGCCATTGCGTTTAGTGCCATGCCCCACAAGCCATTCAATATTGAATATTCTTCCTTCCGCAACGTCCTCACGAGTAATCTGTTCGCTTGTCACACGACTGATTTTCACTGCCCCACCAGATACAAAACGTCCCTTCCTCGCATGTCTATAATGCTGACTGACGAAATCACTGCGAGGTATGAGATCCTGGTCTGTGAATATCAGGTAATCACTTTCAGCCTCTGCCACAGCCTTGTTCAGTATTGTCGTCTTTCTGAAACCTTCGTCTTCGTGCCATACGTGTCTGATTGGCAACAGGTCGCAATATCTTGCAATCAATTCACGAGTCCTATTGTCCGAACCATCGTCAGCAATGATTATCTCGTCAGCCTTATGTGTCTGCACAATGTATCCCCACAATGTCTTTTCAAGCCATTCCGGATTGTTGTATGTCGATATCACGACGCCTATGCTGAAGCTCTCATCTGTAACGAAATGCTCTGTGGTCCTGTGTCGCCAGAATATTTCACGTCCCTTCATTATCTCACGCCTGCAATCCGTCTCGTCATAGTCAGTCGCCATAGCGTATGCTTTCCCCAAGAGCTCAAAAAAATCACGTTTTCCCCATAGACGCCCGAAATTTCTACACCCATCTCTCATGCCTACAGGACTGAATTTCATTCTATTTATATCTACTATCTCAAACTCCCAATGTCCGTCTATACTGTCAAACAGAATATTACCAGGCGAATAATCCTTATGCAACACTCCTGCCTTATGTATCTTTGCGCTGAACTTTGCAAATTCATTGATTATATCCTCCTTGCCAGCAATATTCCCATTCCTGAACTCATAGAAGTTTCTCTTAAGCCTGCTCTCGACAGTGACAAGATACGACTCGGCTATCATCTTATTGCCACATATCAGATACCCCACCACCTCTGGCGTGCCAATACCGAGGTTCTGCAGTCTCAGACCGTTTTCGTATGCTCTCTGAGCCTTCGGCTTTCTGAAAAACGAATATATTATTCTGTTGAATGCATTAGGTTTCCTGAATCTCTTTATACAAAGTCTAATCCCCACTGCCTCGCCTGTGCGGACTTCGTTTCTCGCCTTATAGATGACCTCCCCGAAATCATCAAACGACTGTGGCAGTTTTTCGACAAACCCTCTCAGTTTCTCATATTTATAACTGATTACAATCATGCCGTATGCTGAAATTCAAACATCTGTAATCCCCATATCTGCATTCTTTATTGCCATATATAGAGCATGGCCTGCACCGCAAATCATTCCTTTGCCAACAGTCCTCTTCAGCCTGTCCCCAGCCGAGAAAACCGGCATACGGATGAGTGGCTCCCCAGATTGATATTACTCTTGTCCCTACCAACGAGGCAAGGTGCATATTGCCAGAATCCATAGTTATCATCACCCTCAGACTGCGCATTATCTCCAACTCCTCAGCCATAGTATGTCGCCCTGCGACGCAGGTCATGTTGTCGTACTTTCTCTCCCAACTTTCGAGGATATCAATCTCCTTTTTCCCTCCGCCGAACAGATATACCTTTTCGTTTTTGGCTATTTCAGCCGCAAGCTTTTCCATCTCGTCTATAGGGAATATCTTGCCTTTCTGTGCTGCGAATGGTGCTATCCCCACACCGCCACTACTATTCTCAAACCTTGGTTCGTCAATATCCACCTTCATTCCAAGACTGACGAACACATCCCTGTACCTGAAAACCGTTCTTTTCAGCCGACGCTTGTGATGGTTGAATCTGCATGTAAGCCACCATTTTTCAATACGTCCCTTGTCTATTCTTCGTACTTTGAGTCCTGCCAATATACACATTATGTCCATATACCAGCTTCTTAGCACGGAATGCATGTCAGCCACAGCGTCAAAAGCCCTGTAATCCACTTCGTTCAACAGTTTCCTGAGTCCTTTTATCCCTTTGTGCCGTCCTTTGATATCTGCTCCAAAGAATACGACATTAGCGGGCAACCCTGACCATAATGCTTCAGTTTGTTGCCTGCTAATCACCGTGAATTCCGTCTCTGGATTCTGTTCTGCCGCCGCCCTTACTATTGGCACCAGCATTGCCACATCTCCCAAAGCAGAAAATCTTATTACGAGTACTTTCCTCATTTGCCGTAGAGAACAGGGTTGGTATCAGGGTCGTTATACATTTTCATCTGTCGATAGACCTTCATGATTTTCTCCCCACTCTCATAGTCTGCCAGCAATTGGCTGATTGAAGTTGTCATATCTGCCAACTGTTCTTTCAGCACTGCAAGTTTATCGTTACATTTCTTGATATGCGTTGCGTCGGCATCTGTCCTGTTGACCTCAACGTTCATGTGGAATATCTTCACATGCAGTATGCTCAACCTGTCAATTGCCCATGCTGGACTTTCTGTATTTATCCTTGCATCAGTCTTGTGCTTCACAGTATTATACTGTTCCCAGAAATAGCTGTCAATTCTCTCCACAAGGTCTGTCCTGTCCTGGTTTGAATGGTCAATCCTATGTTTCAATGCCAAAGCATCTACAGGATTGATATTAGGATCTCTGATGATATCTTCAAGATGCCACTGCACCGTGTCAATCCAGTTCTTTGTATATAAATCGTGCTCTATTGAGCCTGTCGCATATGGATTTATCATCTGAGCATCAACGTCATCCTTCAGATGATAGTCCTCCACCGCCTTAGCGAAAATCGCATTTGCCGTATCTACGAAATTCATATAAACTTGTTTTTTATTTTTTCAACATAATCTGTTTTCTCCCACGTAAACATTTCCACTTCAATCTCTTTCACGCCCTCATACCTGCTTTCAAACTTCTTTATTGTTTTATATGGCGTACGTCCGAAATGTCCATACGATGCTGTCTCTTCGTATATTGGATTTCTCAGTTTAAGTCTCTGTTCAATTGCGTATGGACGCATGTCGAATATCTCACCTATCTTCTTAGCTATCTCGCCATCGCTCATATTTACATGCGATGTACCGTAAGTATTGACATATAGGCTCACTGGTTCTGCAACCCCGATAGCGTATGCCACCTGTACCAAAGCCCTGTCGGCTATTCCTGCCACAACCATATTCTTAGCGATGTGACGTGCAGCGTATGCTGCTGAACGATCCACTTTTGACGGGTCTTTTCCCGAGAATGCCCCTCCACCATGAGGTGCATACCCTCCGTAGGTATCTACTATGATTTTTCTTCCTGTCAATCCCGTATCGCCGTGAGGTCCGCCTATCACGAATTTGCCTGTCGGATTGACATATAATTTATAGTCACCCTTGAAATATCTTCTGATGCCCTCGTATTTTTCAAGCACTCTCGGTATGAGTATCTCCTCCACGTCGCGTCTGATTCTGGCGCACATTGCCTCATCAGCGTCAAATTCGTCATGTTGTGTTGACAGCACTATCGTATCTACACGCTGCGCCACGTCGTTGTCATCATATTCTATCGTAACTTGACTTTTGGCATCAGGTCTGAGGTAAGTCATCACCTTCCCCTCGTGTCTAATGTTCCTAAGTTCCAGCAACAGCACCTGACTCAGATAAAGAGCCAGAGGTATATAGTCTGGAGTCTCGCTTGTTGCATATCCGAAGATGATACCCTGGTCGCCTGCCCCCTGGTTCTCCTTGTCCTCACGATCAACGCCACGGTTGATGTCTGCCGACTGCTCGTGAATTGCCGACATTATGCCACACGAGTTCCCTTCGAACATGTACTCGCTTTTAGTGTAACCGACGCGATTGATAACACGACGTGTAGTCTCCTGAATATCAACGTATGCACGGCTCTTCACTTCACCACCAAGCACCACCTGACCTGTCGTTACAAATGTTTCGCATGCAACCTTCGACTCAGGGTCGAAAGCCAGAAATTCGTCCAAAATCGCATCAGAAATCTGGTCAGCCACTTTGTCTGGATGGCCCTCTGATACCGACTCACTTGTAAATAAATACATATCTATATAGTTAATTTTACCAATATTTAGGCATTTTCAGCGTCTTCGCTATAATCTCGACCGCCTCGTCAAGATATTCCTCTCTATGCGAAGCCATGAGCGAAGTCCTTATCATACACTCGCCCTCCGGTGCAGCAGGTGCAATGACAGGGTTGACATACACACCGTTGTCGAACATCATTTTGCAATACCCCAATGTGTCAAGTGTCGTGTAAGTATATATTGGTACTATTGGTGTTTCAGCCTCTATAATCTTCATGCCCGCATTCTTCAATCCCTTCCTGAAATAATTTCCAAGTTCGTTCAGCCTTCTGACAAGTTCAGGGTGAGCCTTCAGATAGTTTAATGCAGCATGAGTGGTCGCACATGCCGCAGGAGTAATCGACGCACAGAATATGAACGGACGCGACACATGGCGCACATATTCCACCACATTATGCGATGCTACCATTGCGCCGCCTGAAGATGCCAGCGATTTCGAGAATGTGTTCATTATGATATCCACCTTGTTGGTAAGTCCATAATAATCAGCAGTCCCTCGTCCTCCATTTCCCAACACGCCAAAGCCATGTGCATCGTCCACCATGACCCTTGCATCATATTTCTCAGCGAGGCGGCATATCTCAGGAAGATTGCATATATCGCCGCTCATTGAGAAGACACCATCAGTGATTATTATCTTCCCCGCTTCGTCTGGAATAGCCTTCAACTGGTTTTCCAAATCCTCCATATTGTTGTGTTTGTATCGCTTTATAGTCCCATAGCTTAGGCGACACGCATCGTAAATGCTCGCATGGTTTTCCCTATCCATGACTATATAGTCATTTCTGCCTACCAAGGCAGATATTATTCCGAGATTTGACTGAAATCCCGAAGCAAAAGTTATTGCATCCTCTTTACCAAGAAATTCCGCCAGATCTCTTTCCAAATCCTTATGTATATCCAACGTACCGTTCAGAAATCTTGACCCAGAACACCCCGTACCATATTTTTTCAAAGCCTCAACTCCAGCATTAATCACCTCTTCATTCTCCGTAAGACCCAAATAATTGTTCGACCCAAGCATTATCTTCCTGCCTCCCTCCATATCGACTATAGGAGCCTGCCTCGACCTCAACTCATGAAAATATGGGTATATTTTTTTCTCTCTTATCTCTTCCAACAAACCAATCTTGCATTTTCTGAAAATATCCATAAGTGTAAAAAACGTTTGATTTTAAGACTGCAAAATTACAAAATATTATCTGTCCGCACAAGTATTTTGGGAAAAATCTTTCAGTAAATGTATATATCAACTAAAAATTAGCAATAATGCTACCTTTGTTTCAAAAAAATTTATTACCTTTGCAGCCGAAATACAAATTGGTGTGATTATGTACAATTTTAAATTTACAATGATTGGTGGAGTTCCACGCGTTCGCATAGATTCCATTGAAGATATACGTCATCTGGACGAACTTGACCAGAAACTCTGGACAGTTCTATCGTGCCCTGTGACAGGACTTGAACTTGACGAGGCGTCACTTCGCATGATGGATTATAACAATGACGGCAAGATTCATGTCAATGAGATTGTCAAGACATCCCAATGGCTCTGCTCAGTTCTAAGCAATCCCAAAACACTGCTTGACGGTGCAGACCATATCCGACTTTCCGATATCAACCGTTCTTCAGAAGATGGTGCCAAAATATACGATTCTGCACGTCAGATTCTGACCGACCTTGGTCGCGAGCCGAAAGACGATTCCGCAGTGATATCCATTGCCGACACTGCAGATTCTATGGCAATTTTCGCCAAGACGCTGTTCAATGGAGATGGAGTCATCATTCCAGAATCAACTGACGACCCGGAACTGCGTCAGACCATCGTTGATTGCATGAATACTATCGGCAAGACCGCCGACCGCAGTGGTGTTGATGGTGTAAATGCCGACCAGTTGAAAGCATTCTTCGACGAAGCAGCAAAATTCATTGAATGGTTTGACTCTTCATCCCCTGAGACTTTCCCTTTCGGCGACAAGACTGCCGACTGCCATACCGCTTTCCTTGCCGTCCGTGACAAGGTGAACGACTGGTTCACACGTTGCGCCCTTGCTGGTTTTGACGGGTCAGCTTCCGAAGCTCTCGGTGTACGTCGCGAATCACTTGATGCTCTTGCAGACCGCTCCCTTTCTGTTGCAGACGAGGATATTGCCTTGCTTCCTCTGGCGCACGTCTCATCTGACATGTCTCTTTCCATCGACTCTCTCAACCCTGCATGGCACGACCGCTTTATGACATTTTACAACAGTGTATGTATTCCTCTATTCGGCGACACACGCCGACTGACTGCCTCTGACTGGCAAGCCATCGTCTCTAAATTCGCTCCATACATTGCCTGGGCAGATGCTCATGCCGGCGACCCTGTCGCTCCTCTCACTATCGAACGTGTACGCCAGATTGTATCTCTGAACAATCTTGATGCTCTTCTCCACATCATTGACGAAGACTCTGCACTTCAGACTCAAGCGGACTCCATATCGCTGGTTGACAAGCTTCTGCACCTCAACCGTGACTTCTATACCCTCCTTTGCAACTTCGTAACATTCTCCGATTTCTATTCGCTCAACCGCAAGGCTATTTTCCAAGCAGGTACACTTTATATTGATCAACGTGCCTGCGAACTCTGTCTCCGCATAACCGACATGGGTGCTCAAGGGGTCAATGCTACTTTCTCAGGCATGTATCTGATTTATTGCCATTGCGTTTCGCATACGCTCAAAAAAAATATGGACATTGTCGCGGCACTCACCGTTGGCGACGTCCAGCATATACGTGTTGGCAAAAATGCCCTTTTCTACGACCGTGAGGGCAACGACTGGGATGCCACCGTGACCCGCATCATCGACAATCCCATAAGCATCGGGCAGGCATTCTGGACACCTTACCGCAAACTTGCCAACTTCATTGAGGAACAGGTATCCAAATTCGCTTCTTCCAAGAACGACCAGATGATGGCAGACACCACTTCAAAGATATCAAGCAGTACCACCGACCTTGAGAATGTATCTGCAGCAGCCGCACAGAATCCACCAGCTGACAAGGCTGCCGAAAAACCGAAACCTGCTCCTTTCGACATCGCTAAGTTCTGTGGTATATTTGCCGCAATAGGCATGGCTCTCGGATACATTGGAGGATTTATTGTTTCGTGTGTGACAGGCTTTGTCTCGCTCCGTTGGTGGCAGATGCCTATTGCGCTTGCTGGCATCGCCCTGCTCATCTCCGGTCCTTCGATGCTCCTCGCATGGCTCAAACTCCGCCGTCGCAATCTCTCTCCACTCCTCAATGCCAACGGATGGGCTCTAAACAACAGCGTAATCATCAATATCATCTTTGGTGCCACCCTCACCCATGCGCCTAAACTTCCCACCGTCAAACTCAGCGAGCTTCGCAAAGATGATCCATTCACAAAAAAGGACACTCCTGTATGGAAATGGCTTCTCCCTATTATCGGAATACTCATTATCGCTGCAGTGATTGTATGGTTCATCATGATACAGCTTCGCAAGGACAATAACATATTTGCCGAATACAATGGCACTGAAGTAGTTGTCGCTGTTCCTGACATATCGCTCAACGATTCTGTAGTGACAGACTTTGTACGCTACAATGCCGATTCCACTATATGCTATACCTATTCTGCCGGAATCAAACGTATGACCGACGTCAACGAGCGACCTGACACAGTCTATGTTCCAGGTCGTGCAGGGACTTTCATCTGTCCGTTCTCGTCTGCTGACACTCCCGACACTCTGACACGTACTTATCAGGGCTACGTACTTCTCGACCGTGTTCTCTGGCAACGTTATGAGCACTACTCAATATCCATCACCCGCATCGCAACACCTGTTTCTGCCAAAGATAAATAATAGAGATGCACTGCATAGTGCATCTCTACCACATATCGCCACAATGCCCCTCAGTTCTGCTGAGGGGTTCTTTTTATTTCTCGTATATTGCCATTCCTGCAGATATCAGGACATAAAGCACTATCACCATTGAAAGTCCTCTGTAACCAAACGCTATCAGCAAACCCAACGAGAGCAGAAGGAAAATATATCGTACAACATTTATCCGGTTCTTCAGCCCATACTCCTTGAACTTCAGCGAGAACATAGGTATAGGCGATACCAGCAGCCACGACGAAAGCACAGTCAAAGTCACCAATGCCCACACTGGAATCATCTCTCCGAAGCCCACTGCCATTCCCAACCAAAACAGAGCATTAGCAGGTGTTGCCAAGCCGATGAACGATTCATGCTGACGTTCGTCAATATTGAATTTGGCAAGACGTAAAGCCGAAAACAATGTAATCAGGAAACCTATGTAAGCCAAATTTCCTCCAATCATCTTATATGCCACCATGCCAGGCACCATACCCGAAGTCACCATGTCTGCCAACGAATCAAGTTCCTTCCCCATTGCCGAACTCACCCCAAGCAGCCTTGCAGCCATTCCGTCGAAGAAATCGAACAATACACCTCCAACGACAAACCATAGTGCCTGTTCAAAACACCCCTCGTATGCCATCATCACAGCCACAATCCCACATGACAGGTTACCCAACGTGATTATATTTGGAATGTGTTTTTTCATAAATCGCAATAAATCCAAGCGTTAAGTCCGTTTTCATTGATATACTGCTGAGCATCGGCAAATTCAGCAAATCTTTCACGTGCTACACGATAATGGTTATCCTTAACCACCAATTCACCACCGTTCTGCATTATGTAGTTCATTGCCTTCTCCTCGGTATCAAGCGAAGTTACTATCACGCAGTAGTGACGTTCAACGACCATCTCAGGTTCGAGTTCAATCTTAGGTTGCTCGACAACGACCTCTCGCATAAGGTCAATGCCTAAAGAAGCCTCGTTGACTGTCGCAATTTTTGGTCCAAACGGCACAGCGAGGTTCACCATGCACGCCACGACCGCTGCTGCCGCATATCGCCACAAGTCTATTCGCTGACGCTGTATTTCAGGCAGGCGCAACGTCTTCAATCCATAGTTTGCAGGAAGGAACCTGCAATCGCCCATAGCCGCCACAAGGTCAATGCCTGCCGTCTCACGGCGAATGATATCCTGAGCCTCATAGTAACCTACACCCTGCTCCTCCATTAACATTCTCTCAAGGAATCCGTTGCTACGACACTCACCGACAGCAAATGTCACTATGTTGCGCGGTGGCAGGATATAGTCACCCTTGACCGTAGCATGTACAAATTCAGTCTTCAGCACTCCCAATCCCACAATCTCCACACGCCCATAGCGTGCCAGACACCTCTTTATATAATCAATCATTTCCATAATCAAAATAAGTTTTCAATTGCGTGGACAAATCGTATGTCTTTGCAATCCTCCATCCTCACATTCTCTCTCACCCGCTGAAGTTCATCGTCGCTCAAATCATTGCTGAAGTTGCGATATCTCCCCAAGGCAAGATATGCCGTCAGCCGTTCCAGATCTCTGTCAGATTCCGCCATGAGCATCAGGTCAGGTATCAGTTCTTTTTTTCTTGACAGCAACGCAAACGACAGGATTTCCGCCAGTTCCCTGTTGAACACACCTCTCATCCACTCTCCCAGTCTCTCGCGTGTCATCTCGTCCAGCGGACACAGCAGTGTTGCAATCAGTTTATGTTCTCTCACGTCCGACTGCCAAAGGCTCCACGCCGTCTCATAATTCTTCGCATAACCTGCGGCAATCTCACGCAACCTTACCCAGTCAACTCCGAAAGTCACTTTATAGCCAAGACCCGATTCGCGGATTCTGGCAGCACATACGCCGTTCATCGACCTCGCTATCTCTTTCTTTATCTCATCAATCATAATCATTCCTGAGGCGGAAACTTACGCATCTTCGGTATCAGTCGTGCTATCTGTCCCCTGCGTTTACGCATGTACGGACCAGGGTTTGATATGCTGTAACGTCTCGGGCTTGGCAATGCAGCCGCCATGAGTGCAGCCTGCTCGACGTTCAGTTTCTTTGCACTCTTGTGAAAATATTTCCGTGATGCAGCCTCCACTCCATATACGCCGTCGCCCAGTTCGGCAATGTTGCAATAGACCTCCATTATACGCTCCTTGCCCCAGATGAGTTCTATCAGTACAGTGAAATATGTCTCCACTCCCTTTCTGAACCATGTGCGGGTCCCGAAAGTGAAAACGTTCTTAGCCGTCTGTTGCGAGATGGTGCTGCCACCACGCAACTTTCCTCCTTTCTTGTTACTCTCCCATGCCTGTTTGATTCCCTTCTCAGAAAACCCGTAATGAGTTGCGAACAGGTTATCCTCGCTCGCGATGCAAGCAGAAATATATTTTGACGAGATTTCGTCAAGCGATACCCATTTGCGTTCGAAATGCACATCTCGTCCCTCCAGCGGAGCCTCTATGGCACGGCGCAGCATGAGTGGCGTAAACCATATAGGCAACCATTTCAGTATCACGACCCAGACTACCGACAGTGCAAACAAGATTCCGACTGCAGCCCAGAATTTTTTCCAAAACGTGCCACTCTTTTTCTCGGTATTGCTGGCTGTCTTGACCGTTCCCTTAACCTTGTCTTCAGGTTTCCAGCCTTCAGATGCAGCAAGATGCTCCATCTGTCGTGCGAGGTCGTCAAATGTCCCACTGTTATCAACAGTGAAAGTGACATTGCCCTTCGCATCCGTTTGTGATTGGATACGTTTCACCACATCCTCACGCGTCGCATTGTCGCGTTGCATTGTACGGGCTATCCTGATCTCCTCCGGAGCATCGACATAAATCACTCCGTCAACTATGTCCCGAAGGTTACATTCGTTCAGAATTGCGCTCTCGACGAACACGACATCTGCGCCTGTAGCATAACTCCAACTCATGAAATCAGCAATCACCACAGGATGTACTACTCCATTGACAAACCTGCGTGAAGCCTCATCTACGAACACAAATCCTGCCAGATACCCCCTGTTGAGTTTTCCGTCTTTATATACAAGTTCGCCGAAACGATCTACGAGAGCATTTCTTATCTCGCCCGATTCCTGCATCAGCCGTTTAGCCTCACGGTCGGTATCATAGACCGCAAAACCTTGTTCCCTCAACCATTCTGAAGCAGCGCTCTTGCCAGCACCTATGCCTCCGGTTATTCCAATTCGTTTCATTGCTCCGTAATATATTCAACCTCTTCAGGTTCTATCTTATATCTTATTCCATCCAAATCGCTGTTTGTCTGCAAGTTCAACCTTACAGTCTTCCGCTCTTCGTCGCGCGTCGAATAATCGAACACCACTCTGAAATCTTTTGCATCGACATCATAATACCTGCTCAACCCGACAGCGAAGATGACATTTGCCGTCTCTGGAAAAAGTTTCACTCTTATGCCATCTACACCAACCACCTCTATTGGCAACCTGAAATTCTTTTCAGTGACTCTCTCGACAGCGACATCAATGCTGACTCTCTTCGTCAATAACTCGACAGCACTATTCGGTTTTAGCAGAGCGCACTCGATAACCTCGTTTCTGCAAAGCATCCCTGGGAGGCTGTCAACATATATACACTTCACCGAGTCAATGGCTTTTCTCTCGCCACGGATCAACACCTCGTTGGGAGTAATCCTGATTTCACGCAGTAATGCATATTGAGGGTCAACCACAGGTTCAACGCTGAACCGCACTGGCACACGACGCGTATAGACATGCCCATAGGTGTAGGTTATTGTAGAAGGGTTAACATTCGTGACTGTTGATGTTGATGATATCGGAATAACCAACTCCTCGACATACGGTTTATAGTCGATTCTTATTTCCTTCTTGCGGCTATTCTTATGTCTGAACTGGGCAGAGAGGTCTATTTCGATGGTATCAAACTCAGCAAAAAGGAAACTCGACAGCTCATTGCCTTCATCCCTCACGGTGAAGGTTATCTGATCTGGCAACTTTCCGTTCAGATAGACATCATCTGGTATTCCCCAGTACGTGACAGCCACCGTCCTTTCGATTTCACGCTGTGAGCCTATGGTGTACATAAGCCATAGCACAGCGGCAATCAACAAGAACACGCAATACGTTGCAGTCTCTTTCGAGAACAGCCGTCGTCTCACCCAACTCCAGAAACTACGTTCCAATCCCTGACTTTATTTGCTTGCATCCTCAGGCGAATCGAACACCATGTTCTTATTCACCCTTATTTTCACACCGTCCGAAATTTCGACAACGACATAATTCTCTTTCACATCACGGATAGTTCCGTAGATACCACCCTGAGTAATGATTTTCTTGCCGTTCTCCAGACTGTCCTGGAACGACTTGATTTCCTTCTGTTTCTTCTGCTGTGGACGAATCATGAAGAAGTAGAATATCACGAAAATCAGCACTATCATTCCGATATTCATCCACGAACTTGCAGCTCCGCCTTGTGCTGCCAATAACACTAAACTTGTCATATTTTTTATTGTTTGTTATAGTTATTTTCTTGATTTCATCTCCAGTGGAGCAAGTTCCTTGCCAATAGAATAGAGAAGGCCGCTGACAAACTGTACGCTGTTACCGCCACAATACGCCTTGGCAATCTCGATATACTCGTTCATGGTGACTGCCACGTGAATATCATCAAAAACCAACATTTCAGCCACGGCAGCACGTACCACGGTAAGATCCATAACCGAAAGTCGTTCAATGTTCCAACCCTTCAGCAAAGGTTCTATCTTCTCATCTATCTTCTTGTTATTCGCTATAGTGTAACGAACCAGACGACGTGCATATTCAATCTCGTCTATACCTTTCATCACAGGCATCAGTTTATTGTTTTCGCCATCTTGTCCGTTGAAATGTTTCAAGGTCTTGACAGCAAATGCCACTGCATTGAACAAGTCATCGTTCCAGTAGATATTCACCTCCTCTATAGCCTGCTCGAATTCCTCATTGCCTATCAGCGACTTCTGCAGCAAGTGGCGGCAGAAGACTATGTCACTCTCGAACGAATCCTCCCCATCGACATATCTCTTGAAATACTCCTCATTCTGGACATTCATGAGGACATCACGGACAGCATTACGGTGGATTTCCCATACCCAACTGAGATCCCTGTTTTCGAGATACTCACGCAACTCGGCATTCTCCTCAAGCATTCTCGCCACTCTGTTATTGGATATTCTGTTAGACTGCAAAAGTCCGTACAAAGGATCATTTTCAGGCTCCTCCAGACACTTGATGTGCTCAGCAGCACGTTCCGCATATCTTCGCGCCTCAACCAGAAATTGCAACACACAGTAGTACAAATCAGAAGCCCTCGAAATGCTTTCCCCCAGTTCCTCG
Source organism: Paludibacteraceae bacterium (assembly GCA_024399575.1). Lineage (GTDB taxonomy): Bacteria > Bacteroidota > Bacteroidia > Bacteroidales > Paludibacteraceae > Aphodosoma. Next base: position 11,721 of record JAKSNT010000002.1, on the reverse strand, counting down.
TCAGTCCTTTCGGCATCTCCACAGTCAGAAACGAAGTATGAATAGAGAATCTGGACCGACTTAATACGTAATAACGACCTGTTTATCATATAACGTCAAAACAAATTTTCACGAGTGCAAAGTTACCTCTTTTTTCTCTATACACAACATTTTTCGAGCAATATTTTACACTAAAAATCTTTTTCAAAAAAAAACCTCTATTTTTTTGGCAGTTTCAAAAATTATCCCCAACTTTACAACCGAATTTTTGGGGCCACCCCACAGCGCGGCATAGTTGATTTATTATTTATCTAAAACCTTATGTTATAAGGTTTTGCAAACAATCTTAAAGTTTATGGAAGATTTCAGAAACGAAAAGAAAGAACAAGACATTATCTTTTCAAAGGCGGTGAAGGCAGGTAAACGCATCTATTACCTTGACGTCAAGAAGAGTCGAAACAACGACCTCTTCCTGTCAATCACCGAAAGCAAAAAGAAATTCTTAAGTGAAGAGGAAAACGCTCCTTTCTCTATCGAGAAGCACAAAATCTTCCTCTACAAAGAGGATTTCGACAAGTTCCAGGAGGCTCTTACTGAAATCCTCGACTTCATCAACCGTAACAACGCAGCAAATGGCGTCCAGGATATAAGATTCCGCCGCTACGAGCAGAATGAAGGAGAAAAGGAGGGGAATGACGAATCTTACAAAATGAATTTCGAAATCTAATCTACTTTGATTTTCAATCACTTAGAGACGCAAACCCTTGCGTCTCTTTAGTTATGACCAAATATAATAAACTTTTCTATTATGTATAACGATTTTCAGAAATATCTCGCAGGAGAACTCGCTTCAATCAAGGAGCAAGGTCTCTATAAGAACGAACGCGAGATTTGCTCGGCACAAGGTGCTGAAATTACGGTAGCAGGCAAGAAAGTTCTCAACTTCTGTGCCAACAACTATCTCGGACTTGCAAACAACCCTAAGCTCATCGAGGCTGCCAAGAAAGCAATGGACGAGCGCGGTTACGGCATGTCGTCAGTACGTTTCATCTGTGGTTGCCAGGACCGCCACAAAGAGCTGGAGCGCGCAATCGCAAACTTCTTCGGCACTGAGGACACTATCCTTTACGCTGCCTGTTTCGACGCTAACGGTGGTGTTTTCGAACCTCTGCTGACAGCCGATGATGCAATCATCTCGGACGCTCTGAACCATGCATCTATCATCGATGGTGTACGTCTCTGCAAAGCTCAGCGTTTCCGCTATGCAAATGCAGACATGGCTGACCTCGAAGAGCAACTCAAGGCTGCACAGAAATGCCGCTTCCGTCTCATCGTAACTGACGGTGTATTCTCGATGGACGGCAATGTCTGCCCTCTTGACAAGATTTATGAACTCGCCAACAAATACAACGCAATGGTCATGGTTGACGAAAGTCACTCGGCTGGTGTCGTAGGCAAGACAGGTCGTGGCGTAACTGAGCTCCACAACCTCCGCGGAAAGATTGAAATCCTCACTGGTACTCTCGGCAAGGCATTCGGTGGCGCAGTAGGCGGTTTCACTACAGGTAAGAAAGAGATTATCGACATGTTGCGTCAGCGTTCACGTCCTTACCTCTTCTCGAATTCAATTCCTCCAATGGTAGTAGGTGCTGCAACCAAGATGTTCCAGATGATGGAAGAGACAAACGAGTTGCAGGATCGTCTGCACGAGAATACTGACTATTTCCGCGACAAGATGATGGCTGCTGGTTTCGACATCAAACCAACACAATCGGCTATCTGTGCGGTAATGCTCTACGATGCTAAATTATCACAGCAGTTCGCTGCCCGTCTGCAGGACGAAGGTATCTATGTAACCGGTTTCTTCTACCCAGTAGTACCAAAAGGCGAGGCACGCATCCGCGTTCAGCTCTCGGCTGCCCACACTCGTGAACACCTCGACACTGCCATAGCAGCATTCATCAAGATTGGTAAAGAACTTAACATACTGAAATAATGAAAAGATTACTTATAGTTGGTGCTGGCGGACAGATCGGTTCTGAACTAACAAAACTTCTCCGCCAGAAATATGGCAATGAGAACGTTGTCTGCTCTGACCTCCGCCCACTGAAAGGCGAAATCTACGAATCAGGTCCTATCGAGCGTATTGACTCAACACAGATTACTCAGATTATCGAAGCAGTCAAGAAATACGACATTGACGCAATCTTCAACCTTGCAGCCATCCTTTCAGCTACCGCAGAGCTCAACCCTATGCTCGGCTGGAACGTGGGCATAGGTTCGCTGGTGAACTGCCTCGAAACAGCACGTCTGTTCAATTGCGCAGTGTTCACGCCATCATCGATTGGTGCATTCGGTCCTTCGACACCGCTTGACGGCACTCCTCAAGACACAATCCAGCGTCCAGGCACAATCTATGGCGTTACCAAAGTGACTGGCGAGCTCCTCTCTGACTACTATTTCAAGCGTTTCGGTGTTGACGCACGCTCGGTACGTTTCCCAGGCTTGATTTCAAATGTCACTCTCCCTGGCGGTGGTACTACCGACTATGCAGTTGAGATTTACTATGCTGCTGCAAAAGGCGAGAAATTCATCTGTCCTCTGAACGAGAACACACAGCTCGACATGATGTACATGCCTGACGCACTGAACGCAATCGTAAACCTGATGGAGGCTGACCCTAAGAAACTTGTTCACCGCAATTCGTTCAACGTTACGGCTATGCACTTCACTCCAAAAGAAATCTATGCTGAAATCAAGAAGCATTGCCCAGATTTCGTCATGGAGTACAAGGTTGACCCTATCAAGCAGTCAATCGCTGACTCATGGCCTAACTGGATGGACGATTCATGTGCACGCAAGGAATGGGGATTCAAGCCAGAATTCGACCTTGCATCGATGACTGTTGACATGCTCACCATTCTCAAAAAACGTTTTGCTAAATAAACATTGACACATAATATATAATAAAACAGGCTGTCCAATTGAGGACAGCCTGTTTTATTTTCAGTCAGTGTTACAAAAGTTTTGATTATTCAGCAACCTCCTCAGCCACTGTCTCAACACTGATAACCTGAACATAGTAGCCAACTACGATGTAGTCCTTACCCTCTTCCATGTTCTTGGCAAGCTGTTCCTTGTAACCGGCAAGTTTCTTGCAAGGGCACTCCTCACCATCGTGGTGTTCGCCACAGCACTGGTGTTCACCTTCTTCTACCTTAGTAGAGTCGTTATGCTCGCAGCACTCTTTCTTATCTGGGCAAGCAGCAGCCTCTGGGTTAGCAGCGTTGATTGAATCCTGCTCGTGTTTCAGTCTGAGCATCTCTTCCATCTGAGCAATATCCTCAGCTGTCATTCTCTGCTCGCAAACCACACCGTTTACGCGAACTTTCTGACCCATAAGCGAATCAGCGAAAACTGTCTCAGATACGCAGTGGAACTCAGCTCCTTCGAGAACCATTTTCATTCCGCTGTGCTGGCAGATGTGTTCTACAGTACCCTCAATGAGGATAGTATCGCCTACAAGAGAATCCAACTGAGCGTTAACCTCTGCTACCTGCATAGGAACTACTTCCTCCTGTTTGTCACACGACATCATTGTGCCGAAAACGAATGCAACAGCCAATGCCATTACACCAAAAAATGACTTTTTCATTGTCCTTTTAATTTAATTAATGTCTATTTTTAACGGCTGCAAAGGTACAACATTTTTTTCATACAGAACAAAGTTATATCAAAAAAAATTCATATCTTTGCAAAAAACAAATCAAAAGCACACAAAATGAAAGATTTATTAAAAAAAATATTTACTAACGAACACTGTATCAATACAATAATAGCAATCAACGCTATCATTATTATCCTTGAGGAATATGGCATAATCAACAATATTATTCTCTTTTTAGACTACTTCACCATCATATACTTCATCGGGGAAATGCTTTGCAAGCAACATTTTTTCGGATTTTGCGAATATTGGAGCAACGCTTGGAACAGATTGGATGGTGCACTCGTCATTCTCTCAATACCGACTCTTCTCGATGCAATATTCCCTGACCTGACAACTCATTTATCGTTCATACTGATTCTCCGAATATTCCGTGTTTTCCGTTTTTTCCGTCTTGCACACCTTTTCCCGAACTTCTCAGCCATTGCCCGCAACTTCAAGATTGCCATGCGGCAATCACGCGCCATCCTCATAGGATTTGCAGTCATAATACTCACATTCTCGCTGATCGGCTGTTCGTTATTCAGTTCATACTCCAAGGAATTTTTCGGCACTCCGTCCGAGGCTCTATACTCGACCTTCCGGCTCTTCACCATTGAAGGATGGTACGAGATTCCAGATGCCGTAACAGAAACGATGAGTCCTACGGCAACAGCATTTACAAAAATATATTTCTGCCTGCTTCTGATTTTCTGTGGCATACTCGGCATGTCACTCATCAATGCAATCTTTGTAGACGCAATGGTCAGCGACAACAACGATGACCTCATACGCGATGTCAAACGTGTCGAAAATAAACTTGACACACTTCTGAAAGAGAAAGGCATTGACCCAAATCTATTCAACGAACAATCTGATGAAAATAAGACTGACAATAATTCTGCTGATTAGTTTACTGCTGCCGGCATCATGCCTGTCCAGCAACAATTCCTGGTTCTCGATTGGCATAAAGGCTGGCTACAACCAGGTATTCAGCAAAACGACCGATGGGAATCCCTACTACTATCTTTCCTCAACCGACAGAATGGGAGGAAACATTGGCATCTACATGCGTCTCGGACGTCGAGTGTATTGTCAACCAGAAGTCACATACTCTTTCGACAAATTCCAGGCATTCAGGACATTCTATAATTATGACACCATTTCCAACCGACAGATGTTCACACATACCATAAATCTGCCGGTACTCTTCGGCATACACATTGTTAATATGGATATTTTCAAACTAAACCTTGTATTGGGTCCTGTCTTCAGCTTCAATATTGACAAAAGTTCAAAGAACCTCCCGACCATTCCAGCCGATGGTTCACCCTTCACTGTTTCGCTACGCAATACAAGAGTTGGATTTGACTGCGGACTGGGCATGGACATCTGGCGTTTCACTGTCAGCGCACGATACACAATAATCCAGGATCTCTACAAATTCAAGTTTAACAATCCGGAAGTCAACCCGAAAGGCTCGGCAATCAGTTTTCCCAACCACTGTCTCTACGTTTCATTAGGATTCAGGATTTACTGACATTCGTCCCACGATACAACAAAAAAAGGACTGCCTCAACTGAACATCGGGCAGTCCTTTTTGATATAAAATAAATAATACGATTACTCTTCAGAAATAACATGGAGATTCAGATTTGCTGATACCTCCTTATGCAATTTTACGACAGCAGTATATTCGCCGACCTCTTTGATAGCGTCCTTGATTACGATGCTCTTGCGTTCAACTTCGAATCCCATTTTAGCGAGTTCCTCAGATACGAGCACTGAATTTACCGAACCAAAGATTGTTCCTGTAGAACTTGTCTTTGTAGCGATAGTGACAGTAACGCCATCAATCTTTGCAGCCAAAGCTTCAGCAGCCGCCTTGATTTCAGCCAATTTGTGAGCACGCTGGCGAAGATTCTCAGCCAGGATCTTACGTGCAGACTCTGTTGCTATGACAGCCTTACCTTGAGGGATAAGATAGTTACGGCCATAACCACGCTTAACGCTAACGATATCGTCTTTGTAGCCCAGATTAGCTACATCTTCTTTAAGTATCAATTCCATAATTGCTCCTCCTTATTTATTTCATTAAGTCCGTTACGTATGGAAGCAAAGCCAGATGGCGTGCACGCTTGACAGCCTGCGCTACCTTACGCTGATATTTCAAAGATGTTCCAGTGATGCGGCGAGGCAACAGTTTGCCCTGCTCGTTGAGGAATTTCTTGAGGAATTCTGGATCTTTATAATCAATATACTTGATACCGCTCTTTTTGAAACGGCAGTATTTTTTCTTCTGACTGTCAACTGCGATAGGAGTCAGGAAACGGATGTCTGAATTGTTTGCCATAATTATTTACCCTCCTCTGTATTTTTCTGTTTGTTCATACGTCTTTCAGCATACTCCAAAGCGTACTTGTCAAGACGGAATGTCAAAAATCTCATAATACGCTCGTCACGACGCATCTGCAATTCGAATTTTGCAATCAGGCTTGGATCGCAAGCGAATTGCAAAAGGCAATAGAAACCTGTCGATTTCTTTTGGATAGGATATGCGAGTTTACGCAAACCCCACTCTTCTTCGTTCTCGATTTCTGCACCATTTTCAGTGAGGAAACCCTTGAACTTTTCTACTGCTTCCTTCATCTGGACATCAGACAAAACGGGAGTCAAAATGAAAGCAGCCTCATAATGGTTCTTCATAATGAATTAATTTTATTAGTAAAACAATTGTCAATCAATCTTTTCGGTTCATATACGTCTCTAATGTACACCTGACCGAAATCGACCGCAAAGGTACAACTTTTTTCTGACCTGCAAAAGTTTTTTCCACATTTTTTTCATCCGTCAAAAAAAATTCCTCATTTCAGCAAATAGCAAAACTTTTTTTGTACCTTTGCAGTGTCGATACGGCAACAACACGCAATCTAATACATTACAACTATGTTCAAAAAAATAAAGGAGTTAAGGCAGAGATTACCACACTGGATAAACTTCTACACCGTAACTATTTTTCTATTTGTCATATTTGTCACCTTCATCAGCAGCAAAAGTCTATTAAAGCAATGGGCACTTCACCGTCAGCAAAAGCAATATGACGAACAGACTGAAATCTTCGAGCATGAAATTCGCGAGACTGACGAACGCTATGCCGACATGGACAAAAACGACACTACCATCGAACGCTATGCTCGCGAGAAATATTATATGCATACTGCTGATGAACAAATCTATCTAATAGAAGAAAAAGAATGAAAACACTGATAGCGAAACACAATTCTTCGCTTCTTGCCTACCTCACCGAAGCTCTTCCCGAGAAGAGCAGAACTACCATCAAGTCGTATCTCGCACATCGCCAGATACTGATTAACGGCAGACTCTCCACAGTATTCGATGCTCCCATCTGCAAAAATGATGAAATCAAGATACTTGACAAAGGCATGGAGCGTCCGAACCCCAACAACCGGCTTCGCATTCTCTTCGAGGACAAATACATTATTGTAATCGAAAAGAAAAACGGACTTCTCTCCGTGTCAACAGGCGATCAGGGCGAACAGACAGCCTTCAGCATAATGATGGACCATGTTCGCTATTCCGACAAGAATGCCAGGGTCTTCATCGTCCATCGCCTCGACCGCGACACTTCCGGTCTTATGCTCTTTGCCAAAAGTGAGGAAATACAGCGTATTCTTCAGGAGAACTGGAACATGAATATCATTGAGCGAAAATATGTGGCAGTCGTTGAAGGGTCTTTGCCCGAGGAACATGGCAAAATCATCTCGTGGCTTACCGAAAATCCAAAATCGCTAAAAATGATTTCTTCGCCTACCGATAACGGGGGCAAAAAAGCCATAACGAGCTATCAGGTGCTGAAAAGCAATGGAAAATACTCGCTCGTAGAGCTTTCGCTTGAGACAGGCAGAAAGAACCAGATACGCGTTCAGCTCGCATCAATCGGATGTCCGGTCGCTGGCGACAAGAAATATGGCGCACATACCAACCCTCTACGTCGCCTTGCGCTCCATGCGAAAGTGATTGCGTTTTCGCACCCTATAACAACCGAGAAAATGAGGTTCGATACTGATATACCGCAACTATTTACCTGAGAATTTCATGAAAAGGCGTGTTGTCCTCCTTATGGTTATACTGGTTTTGTGCCAATATGTTCCATTGCGCTCACAGACAATGGTCAACCTCGGTATTGAAGAGAAGGTCATCTATGTCAACGAACTTGGTTTGGCACCAAACACAATATTGCTGGAAGCCATTAAAATGGCTCCAGAATTTCTGAGCAGGGACGAAAATTCAATTCTCGAAAACTTTGATGTGACAATCAACGACATACCAGTCGGCGCTGCCAAAGAATCCATACTGACAAACACATTTATATATGAAGTCCAGGCAGTGGAAATCACAACCGACCCTGCCGTTGCACAATCCTCAAATGGAGTAGGCGGTGTCATCAACATCATAATGAATCCAGCCAATGAGGGACTTTCAGGCAATGTCAACGTATCACTGTCAACCACCTTCTCTGCTTCACCATCATTCAACATCAATTACAGGAAAGACAAGTTTTCGCTTTCAGCCTCAGGCTTCGCATCCTACACCCACACATTCCACAAAAACGAAGAGATATCCGAAGAGGGTGCAAACACGACCTTCAACAGAACAGCCATCCGTAATCGCACATTAAACGAAGCTGTAAAACTCGGCATATTCTACGACTTCACGCAAAACGACAAACTCACCTGCTGGTTCCTTCAGGATTTTCAAAAAGACAGACAGAACGACAGTACGATAGCCTACATGCTGAACGGTGACAAGGCCTACACAGATGGCATTTTCAAAAAAAGCAATCCAATCGCGAAAAACGACATCAACATTATCACCAAATACGAAAAAAGATTCAGCCGAGACTGGCAAAAGCTTCAGATTTCATTAAGTTACCATACCGATTTCCAGGATGACAGCTCGGCAGTCGATTACAAAGGCGGCTACTACAAAGATGTCTTCAGCGACAAATACAGACGATGCTACAACGGCAATCCGCATCAGGTAAACTTATCAGCCTACTACCGTTTTCATCTCCTGCCTGCCAGCTCGGAGCATACTCTCAAAATCAAAATTGGAGCCAATTTGGGCTTCGAATATATCAACGACATAAACACATCGTCCACATACCTCACAAAGAGAATCATGACCGACCACAAAGATACCATATCAACACAATCCGCCAACTACAAACTTGCACCGTATTTTCAACTTTATTACATTTGGAAACGTCTGCAGGTCACGGCTGGTGCCCGTTACCAGTTCAAGTCAAATTCCGAGCATGTCAACTCGATGTCATGGCAGACTGACAATTTCCACGACCTGCTTTTCAACGCTGCAGTTATTTTCACTCCAGCTACAGACCACAATCTGAAACTGTCAACATCACGTACTGTCAACACCCCGTCCAACCAGCAGCTTTTCGAAGGAGAATACTACACCCCATACAATAATGTCATCTACTGTGGCAATCCGGAATTGCGACAATCCTACATACACAATCTGAAACTCGAATACACCTATATGTTCAAGAACCCGCTCCACTCGCTCCAGCTCAACGCAGCTGTCGAATACATCAACATTGCGGACATAATCGAGAAAATCACTGATTTTTCGCCAGAATATCACGTTCAATACACCACATGGGAAAATCAGGGAACAGCCAACATTATTGATGCCAACGTTTCGCTGTACTGGAGCACCAAGGTATTCTCCATGACCTTGTCAGCGAACATATACGACCGTCTGAGCAAATCACCCGACAAAAGCATAAGCCATAATCTGTGCGGCAACATCATGTTCTCGCCAGTACTCAATTTCGAACGTGGATGGATGGCATCTGCGCGTTTCATATACAACAGTCCTATTCTACAGGGTTCGACAACCATTGGCGACCGGATTTTCATGACGATAAGTGCATCCAAAGCCTGGGGACCATGGTCGCTCCGGCTGGACTTTGGAAACATATTCGACTATACCTCAACCGACATCACCCTCACTCCAGAGAAAACAGTCACTCGCACATACAACCCCTACAACAGTTTAATTCTTGTCGGCTTCACATATAAATTCTAAACTGTTTCCTACTCTTCTTCAATTATTCCTCTCGATTTTGTCCGAAAATGCAAATTTCATGTTTTTTTCTTGCTGGTATCAGATATTAATTGTACCCTTGCAGCACAATCGACGAGGTCGTCAACAAAGGGTTTACCCAATAGCCCTTGACATTCCAGCATAGGGCAGAGTGCGAAGCATGTCGCCCTATGTATGCAGACAACACAAAAACCAATTACGCCGCAACGCGGCACAACGACATTGTCTTGCTGCGTTGCAGCGTGTTGTCTGCGATTGCATATTACCTATGGCGATGCCATAGGCTATAATGTCAAGCTCCTTCAGAGCTAATGACCGATTTGGGATGAAAAAGGTGCTGTATCTCCTGACTTTGGGAAACCGTTCTCGCGCAAGAGGATGATGTCAAATAGATGTTAATCTCAGTATTCGATTGGTAATGCACAAACGCATCATAACATCTGACACACAATATGTGTTACCATTTACGGTAAGGAATTCCAATTCAATTAGTTTTTTTAAGGCTGACTGCATTGAACTTGTTGAAGATATGGCATGTTTCTTGATGAATGCCGCGCTCAATACCTTTTCGGCCTTGCCTTCTAAGGCTATTGCATATAAGGCGCATTTTTGTTGTTCTGTCAGTATGCTAAGGAGCTTCGAGACATTTTCTTGAGCTTCTTCTAACATTATTTCAAAAGTTCTATCCAAAAGTTCTCTGTCGCACACATCGCCTGAATGGCAGTCAATAAATGCTTCATGCATCAGTTTCTGGAGGTAATATGTTGTTCCATCGAGAGTGTCATAATAATATTTGAATGCCACTGGATCAAGAGTTTTGTCGTAATGTTGCATCCAAGATTGCGCAAATTTATAATATACGTCAACATGCAATGGCTGTAGATTCAACAGATCCGCACTGTTATAAAAAGGTTTTGCTGCCGAGAAAAACATTTCCGACAAGAGATGTCGTTCGCTACCAGAGAAGATGAAGTTTACGTTGCGCAAATGTTGTATTATACTACGCAACAAAGCCTCAACTTCGCCATGTTTGTTGTCTTGATAATTGCTGATGCGTTGAAATTCATCAAAACAGACGATACACGGAGTATTAGATAATTCCAACCACGAGAATATTTCTTGAATTGTATATTCGGGACTTTGTACTCTTCCCATTTCCAAGGTAAATGTGGGCAGTCCCGTTATTGGGTCAAAGCCAAAAGTCCCAGCTAATGACTTCAAAGCGAGGACAAGTGATTTGAGCATTTTCTCGTTTCTCGTCTTCAATTGGTCAAAGACAACCTTACCAAAGGTGTATGCAAACTCTTTGATACTGCTTGTGTGTAGCAAGTCAACATAAAACGTCAGGTAGTGTTCTTTTATCTGTTGCTGTTTGAAAATATGTTTAACCAGTCGGGACTTTCCCATACGCCTTGGCGACATCAATACGATATTGCCTTCGTTTGTTACTGAACGTATAATCAATTCAGTTTCCTTGTTTCTGTCACAAAAATATGGCTCTGGTATGTCGCCGATTATGACAAATGGATTATTAAGCTTATCCTTCATTGGTCTGTTTTTATGTGTGTCAGCTGCAAAGTTAGCGAGCTATTACTAAATTATGCAAGTTGCATAATGCAAATTGCATAATGGTTGTTTTGAGGGTGCTTACGTTATGCAACAATTATATTCCTCCTTTGTTGACGGCCTCGCCAATTGTGCTGCAAAGTTACGACTTTTTTCTGACATAGCCGTCAATCTCGGCAAAAATATAAAAAAGTTACTTTACGCGGATGCCTTATATTAATAAAGGAATCCGAACAGCCATAATGGAATTCTGTTTCCTATACCAGTCTCTGTCTCATCCACTGCAAGAAAGCTGTCTGGTTCATCTTTGATTTGGTCAA
>JAKSNT010000019.1 GCA_024399575.1 Paludibacteraceae bacterium | reverse complement strand
AAAAAATATTCTGCGTGAGATAAGCCGAAAGAGCCAGGGCAAAAAATAAAAAAGACGGCTTATATAAAAAAGCCGCCTTCCTTCAAGTTTATAGTGTCGGATTTATCCCAACAGGATTTCCATCATTACACGTGCGCATTTAGCCACCGACGAACCAGGGCCAAAGATTGCTGCAACACCTGCCTTATAGAGGAAATCGTAGTCCTGTGCAGGGATTACACCACCTGCAACAACGATGATATCCTCACGCCCGAGACGCTTGAGTTCAGCAATAACCTGAGGCACGAGAGTCTTGTGACCTGCGGCAAGTGACGAAACACCGAGTACGTTTACGTCGTTCTCGACTGCCTGACGTGCAGCCTCCTCTGGGGTCTGGAACAATGGACCCATATCTACGTCGAAACCGCAGTCTGCATAACCGGTTGCGCAAACCTTAGCTCCACGGTCGTGGCCATCCTGACCCATCTTTGCAATCATAATACGTGGCTGACGACCATTCTTCTTTGCAAATTCTGCCGTCATCTTCGAAGCCTCAACAAAGTCTTCGTCGTTCTTGGTACCTGCTGAATACACGCCTGAAATTGTTCTAATAGTTGCTTTATAACGTCCTACAACGCACTCGCATGCGTCTGAAATCTCGCCCAATGTAGCACGGACTGCTGCTGCCTTGACAGCAAGGTCGAGCAGGTTGTCTGCCGACTTCTTGCCCTCGTTGAACTCCTTGACGCAAGCAGTAATCTTAGCCAAAGCTTCCTTGACAGCCTTCTCGTCGCGGTGAGCGCGGAGGTCGTTCAAACGAGCTATCTGATCCTTGCGAACTTCGGTGTTGTCAACCTCAAGGATATCGATAGGATCCTCATGCTCAAGACGATACTTGTTGGTACCAACAATGGTCTGAACGCCAGAGTCGATACGTGCCTGGGTACGTGCTGCCGCCTCCTCGATACGCATCTTTGGAATACCTGTCTCGATGGCTGCTGCCATACCGCCAAGTCCCTGAACCTCCTCAATGAGCTCCCAAGCCTTCTCGGCGAGTTCCTGTGTCAGGCTCTCGATATAGAATGAACCTGCCCAAGGGTCGATTTCCTTACATATCTTGGTCTCTTCCTGAATGAATATCTGAGTGTTACGTGCAATACGTGCCGAGAAATCAGTTGGCAATGCGATAGCCTCGTCGAGTGCGTTGGTGTGCAACGACTGAGTATGACCAAGTGCAGCACCCATAGCCTCGATACATGTACGACCTACGTTGTTGAATGGGTCCTGCTCTGTGAGCGACCATCCTGAGGTCTGGCAATGAGTACGCAACGCCAGCGACTTAGGGTTCTTAGCACCAAACGATTTCACAATCTTAGCCCACAACATACGTGCTGCACGCATCTTGGCAATCTCCATGAAGTGGTTTGTACCGATAGCCCAGAAGAACGAAAGACGTGGCGCGAAAGTATCGATGTCCATACCTGCGTTGACACCTGCCTTCAAATACTCCCAGCCGTCAGCTAAGGTATATGCCAACTCGATGTCGGCAGTAGCACCAGCCTCCTGCATGTGGTATCCCGAGATAGAGATAGAGTTGAACTTAGGCATGTTCTTTGAAGTGTACTCAAAGATGTCGGCAATAATCTTCATCGAGAACTTAGGAGGATAGATGTAAGTGTTACGTACCATGAACTCCTTGAGAATATCGTTCTGGATAGTACCTGCCATCTCCTCAAGTTTTGCACCCTGCTCAAGACCAGCATTGATGTAGAACGCCATGATAGGCAACACTGCACCGTTCATGGTCATCGAGACTGACATCTTATTCAACGGAATACCGTTGAAGAGCACTTTCATGTCCTCAAGCGAACAGATAGACACACCTGCCTTACCAACGTCGCCAACTACACGTGCATGGTCGGCATCATAACCACGGTGAGTTGCAAGGTCGAATGCTACTGACAGACCTTTCTGACCCGATGCGAGGTTACGGCGATAGAATGCATTAGACTCGGCTGCTGTCGAGAATCCTGCATACTGACGGATAGTCCAAGGACGCATAGGGTACATGCCCGAATATGGACCACGGAGATATGGTGCAATACCCGAAGCATAGTTCAGGTGCTCCATTCCTTCCAAATCCTCTTTTGTATATATTCCCTTAACAGGAATCTGCTCTGGCGTAAGCCAGTTCTCCTTATTGCAACCCTCTGCTTTCGAAGGTGCAATTGCCTGAATATCTATATTATTGAAATTAGGTTTCATAACTTCCGAAATTAGAGTAATTGTTTGTTAAACGCTTTCAATGTCTCCAGAACATTGCATTTCACGTGGATGAAGTTCTCAATGCCCTGAGCCTTGAGGTCGTCCATACATGCTGGAGCACCTGCAACGATGAATATCTCTTTTCCATCACCGATAGTCTTCTTGCATGCTGGTGCGAGTTCAGCATACTCGTCGTCCGACGAACAGAGCACGATAATGTCAGCACCAGCCTTGCGGGCAGCAGCGACACCATCCTCGACTGTCTCAAAGCCAAGGTTGTCGATCACCTGATAGCCAGCACAAGCGAGGAAGTTGCACGAGAACTGTGCACGTGCCAGACGCATGGCGAGGTTGCCGATAGTGAGCATGAATGCCTTTGGACGCTTGCCGCTTTTTTCTGTCTCAAGACGGAGAGCCTCGAACTGCTCGGCAGCACGTGTCATTGGCAAAGTCTCAAGCTCAGCCTTCTCGTCCTGACAGCAGCATTTGCAGCCACAAGCCTGATCCTCGATCTTTGCAGCAGCCATCTCGTTGAAGTTAGGGAACTGGTTTGTACCGAGCAACACCTCTTTGCGTTTTGAAACATTCTCAAGACGTTTAGCCTGTGTAGCCTTAATGTCCTCAACGACCTTGCCATTGAGAATCATCTGGTACATGCCACCTGCAGCCTGAATCTCGAGGAAGCGACGCCAAGCCTCCTTGGCAATCGACTGCGTAAGGTTCTCTATGTAGTAAGAACCACCGGCAACGTCAGTCACCTTGTCGAAATGCGATTCCTCCTTGAGGAGCAACTGCTGGTTGCGCGCTATACGCTCAGAGAAGTCGTCAGATTTCTTGTATGTGATGTCGAATGGATTGACAGTCATAGAATCAACACCTGCTATAGCAGCACTCATAGCCTCAGTCTCAGAACGGAGAAGGTTGACATGAGCATCGTAGATAGTCTTGTTGAACCTGGAGGTCTCGGCATGAATCTTCATCTTGCAAGCGCAATCGCACTCTGGCTCGTATGCCTTGACAATCATAGCCCACAACATACGTGCTGCACGGAATTTGGCAATCTCCATGAAGTAGTTGCCGCCAACGCCCATGTTGAACTTGATGGCACGACCTGCACGTACAGACTTGATGCCAGCCTCAGTCATCAAGGTCATATATTCAGCACCCCAAGCGAGAGCATAGCCGAGTTCCTGTGCACAGAAAGCACCGGCATGGTTCAAGACAGCAGAATTGACTGCAACGACCCTGAACTCAGGCATGCACTCAGCAGCCTTGACAGCAGCAACGATATGTGTAGCCATCTTCTCCATAGAAGGTTTGCGTCCCTTTGCAAGCATGTTCTTCATAGGGTCGCAGTTCACTGAACCATGAACCTTCTCGAGGTTTACGTTGTTCTTCCTGAAATAGTCAACGAGGAGGTTGATCAGAGTTTCAGACGAACATGGGCAGATGTTGAAGTTGAGTTCAACGCACTCAGGACAGATGCCTTTGAGCAAAGTTGCGATTGTCTCAGCATTCAAATCGTCCTTGCTCAGGCAGAAACCGAGCGAGTTGACACCTTTGGTCAAAACGTCCAGAGCCTTAGCATTAGCCTCTTTAGGGCACTCTACGCAGATGTTCTGGCGAACAAGCCATTCGTTGCTCTCCTTTGTTCCACGAACAAATGGGAATTTGCCTGGAGCAGAATCAAGAGCAGCCATGCCCTTGACGTCTTCCTGGCGATAGAAAGGATTCACATTAAATCCCTCGTCTGTCTTCCAGATGAGTTTCTTCTCAAATGGAACACCTTTAAGGTCGGCTGTAATCTTAGCCATCCACTCTTCGGTAGATACAGCTGGGAAATCAGCCAACAGGTTTAATTTTTTTCCTGCCATAATGTTGTTTATGTTTGTATGATATTAATTTCACTATTCGTCTGCAAATATACGATTTTTAATCTATTCAGCCATCGTTTCAGCCAACTCTTTTTCCACATCAAACTTATTCCCGACAAACACTGGCTCAATACTTATGCAATAGAGATTATTTTTCAATATATCAGGCATTTCATCACATGCCGAAAGTCGTGCCACGTCCTTCTCTGTAGTGACTACAATCTTGTTTTCGTCCTCAATATCCTCAAACCGTCTCACCATGTTCTCGAAATCGCTGTCTTCATAGTAATGATGGTCGCTGAATCGCATGTGTTCGACCTTAGCCCCAAGCGACTGCAGATAGCGTTTAAGATACAACGGACGTTCTATCCCAGTCACCAGAAGGAGATTTCTCCCAGCCAATGCGCTCTCGTCCATTTCCTCGCCTGTTTCAACATTGAAAGGCTTTCCGTACAAGAGACTCGTGAAATAGAGCTTCTGTGAACTCAGCAGGCTGAGTTCAGTTCTCATAGTCATCTGGTCAACAGGTTTCAGGGTTTTCGGACATTTCGTGACTATCACTATATCTGCCCTGTCAATACCATGGACTGACTCACGCATCCTGCCCAATGGTAGCATCTTCTCCTCGAACGGCGAATAGTTGCAGTCAAGCAGCAATATGTTGATTGTCGGGATTATCCGTCTATGCTGATATGCATCGTCAAGCACGACAACATCAGTCTTGGTATTATCTTTCAGATACCGTAATGCCCGCCGCCTGTCAGCATCAACAACGACAGTCAGTTCCGGAAACTTACGCTTGACCTGGACAGCCTCATCACCTATGTCAGCAGCAGTAGAAGAGGCTTCAGCAACTACCATGCCCTTAGTGTCGCGCATATAGCCACGGCTGAGATATGCCACACGATGGCCAGCTTTCAGCAGTTCACGGATGATGAACTCGGAATGAGGAGTCTTACCCGTGCCACCGACAGCAAGATTGCCTACAGAAATGGTAGGAAGAATAGTCTCCTCGCTTTTGACAAGCCCATAATCGTACAAGGCATTCCTGACCGAAACACCAAACTTGTATATTGCGGACAATATGAACAACAAGACTTTTCTCATCCGAATATCTTATGCAATTCGTCAAAACGCTCAACGCTGCCGTCTTCCCATTTCGCAAGTTTCTCACGTATAACTGCAACATCCTTTGCCTTGGTGAGGTCCTTGTTCTTGGAATAGAACTTGTCAGCATAACAGACGAGTTTCTCCTCTAAAGATTCAGGCATCATATCCTTCTCCGGCAATGGATAGTGCATACGTCGTATATATTCAGCCGTAAGACCTGTGCCCGTATGGCACTCGCACACCCGCGCATGACGCTCAAGCCCCAAGCTACGCAATAGTTCAGCACCAAGCGTCCCATGCTCAATGTACAGATGTGTCCCCATACACTCAATAGGAGGTGCGTATGTATAGAATATCCCTATATCATGCAGCATCGCCGCCTCTTTCACAAACTCCACGTCAATAACGAGTTCAGGATGCTTAGCCACGCACTCCAAAGCCTTGCCACACACACACTCGCTGTGGGTGACAAGTATGTCGTACAACTTGCAGCCTTCAGGATAATATCTCTTTATTATTTCGTATGGATCAATCATAATTCAGACTTCGACATACGTTTGTAGCCCCAGAACCAGAACACAAGAGTAAGCACCGCCATGGCAACAAACAGGACAATACTTGCATTCCTCAGTTCATGAAGAGCCTCAACATCGGTAATACCCTGAAAATGGGCAGAAACCATAGTTATGAAATTCATCAGATACTGAGAATAGGAAAACAGAGCGATATTCAGCAACTGGCTTATACCCCAATATATAAGCACACCCATAAGGAAAGGATGCTTACGGAATACAGTAGCTGAAAGAGTAAACCAACCGCTGCTGAGGAATATTGACATAACTGAAACACATATTAAAAGCGTAACAATCTGCCGGACAAGCGCTACATCAGGAACCGTTTTCAACAAAAGTTCAAAATCAACTGACGAAAACTGACTGAAAAAAGAGAGGCCAGTCATCAAATACTGGAACAAATCAGCTATCAGCAATGCGACCACCGATTCAAGGACAGAGATTACGAGCGACACTGTCAACACGACACCATATTTTTCAACATTCGAAGCGGGCAACACCGCATGCTGCGTCTGAAGCCCCTTGGAGCGCATGAAAGGCATAGAGTGGGCTGACTGATATGCGACAGCAATTGATGTCACACCAATGAATATTGCAAACTTATATATTACTGAAATCAAACTTTTCACGTCAATGTCGCTACCCGACATCGCAGACTCAGTTTCCGGCATCATACCCACTATCCAGTTCACAGACCAGAACGTCATGAAAAAAATCAACATCATCACAAGAGTGAAAAGCACATGGCGCTTCCAATCCTCCACCATCTGTTTCCTCAGAACCAATTCATATCGTATAAAACTCATAATATTTTCAGATATAATTTACAATTTCCTTATTTACCTCTATTGCATTGAACAGGAGTTCAAGACGCATTGCTGTCATCTCGCCTGTATCGTTCTTGGTAATAGTATAATTTCCACCAACGAAAGGCTGAGCATAGAGCGGATTCTCATCATTGACACCAAACTTCAAGGCTCTGCAGATATCCTCTACCGACTTCTTCATTACCACCTGATTACGCTGAAGAATAATCACTTCGTCCAGCAAACTCTCAATGTCGCCAACCTGATGCGTCGAGATGATTATCGTCTTATTCTCCTTCATACCGCATTTCACCAACTGGCGGAACTGCTCTTTCGAAGGAATGTCCAATCCGTTCGTAGGCTCGTCCATGATAAGATACTTGGTGTTGCACGCAAGAGCGAAACACATGAATACCTTTTTCTTCTGACCCATCGACAATGCCCCGAGATTAGGATTCCCCTCCATAGCAAACAGACGAAGATTCCTATACAAATCGTTCTCCGAGAAGTCAGGATAGAAAGGAGATGTATATTTCACATACTGTTTCAACGTACATTTTGGCAACTCGAACTCCTCAGGAACCAAAAAACAGTTAGCCAACATCTCTGCACGACGTTCCTTGGAATGCCACTCATCGACCATCACAATTCCACTGCGAGGCTGCAACAAACCCATCAATGAATATATCAACGTGCTCTTACCTACACCGTTACGCCCAAGCAAACCATAAACATGACCTGTCGGAAGTTCAAGATTGAAATGGTCAAAAACCATCTCTTTCCCTTTTCTGTAACGATACGAAAAATCCTTTATCTGTATCATAACAACTATTATTCTTTGAAATTGCAAAATTACAAAAAATCATTGACATACACAAGCAAAGTAATAGTTAATTTTTCATTAAATAAATTTCTTTCGCAACCACTCGCATTTTCCAGTTTTTATTTGTAACTTTGCGCCAAAATTGACTCGAAAATTTGATTCTTATTATGAAACGCCTTTTGACTGCTGTCCTGTTGCTGACCATCTGTCTTCATATCACTGCCCAGGCTCCAATTACAGTCTATACACCAGACCATTACACAATACTTACAGGCACTCAGTACAGACTTGACGGACTGATCGTATTCGACAGAATATCCGCAGGTGCACAACTGAATTACACAGGTACCGGAAATATCCAATGGTCATATTCTGTCGGTTCGGACACCTACACATCCACTCTCCCGTCTGTCGATGCTTATCCCAACACACTATACACGATAAAAATAAACGGCACCCCGCGATACCATGTCTATACCATTGACTACAGCGAATTTCCATCGACATATCAGGCAATAAACATCATCGAAGACCCTCAGACAGTCTGTGAATCGCTCAATCTCGAAATTCTCTGCGACATAACACCTATATATTATATTGACTCATTAGGACAAAGGACTTTCCTCCCTCGCTCATTCACGCTTCAATATACCACATCAGCATGGGATGGCACATCGTGGAACGACAGTCTCGCAATCACCACACTCACCCCATCATCCTCGCCCATCACAACAACCGTAGCTGCTCCCCTGAAAAACACCAATTTCGAATTCTTCGGAGATGACATTTCAGAGCAGCTCGGCATACCTGCTGACACTCTGGTTTCAGACCTCTACATAGCAAAAGCCGTTAAAATTCACCCTAAAGGCGAAGTCATCGAACGTAATGCAAAAAACGAAAAGGACCGCACGACACAAAATTCAATAGCTGGTTCCTCACCTCTCGTAGTGCAGTTCACTGCCAACGCAAGCCCTGCAGACAACCTGTATTACGAATGGATAATATACAAGACAACAAACCCAGAACTTTACCAACGTTATTCAGAACCCGAAGTTAATTATACGTTCAAGGAATCAGACGACTACATAGCACGCATCCGAGTCAATGGCGAATTCTGCTCTGCATCTGACTCGCTCAACATCAAAGCCCACGACTCGTTCATCGATGTCCCTAACGTATTCACACCCAACGGCGATGGCATCAACGACGAGTTCCGTGTGGCATACAAATCGCTTAAGAGTTTCGACATCTGGATATACAACCGCTGGGGACGTCTCGTATATCACAGCACTGACCCTGGCGCAGGCTGGGATGGCACTATAAACGGCCGTCCTGCCGCTGCTGGCACATATTATTATATAATCAATGCCTACGGTTCTGACTACGACAACAAGAACAAACCGATGCACTATCGTCTCTCAGGCGACTGCAACCTGCTCAGATAAAAATGAAAGGCTGACCTTGAATTGGTCAGCCTTTCATTTTTTATGCCCTATCAAAACTCAATCCATCAATTTCCTCAACAACTGCTTGGTGTCAATTGCATGAGAAAGTATTCCACGGAGTTCTTCAATCCTGACTCTCTCCTGCTCCATAGAATCACGGTGACGTATAGTCACACAACCGTCATTGAGCGTATCATGGTCAACAGTGACGCAGAAAGGAGTTCCCACAGCATCCTGACGACGATAACGCTTGCCTATAGAGTCTTTCTCATCGTACGCACAACGGAAATCGAACTTGAGATCGTCCATTATCTCGCGAGCCTTCTCTGGCAGTCCGTCTTTCTTGACAAGTGGCATAACGCACACCTTGACAGGGGCAAGTACCGCAGGAAGATGCAATACGACACGACTTTCACCACCATCGAGTTTTTCCTCTTCGTATGCAGAACAGAGAACCGAGAGGAACATTCTGTCAACACCGATAGATGTCTCTATGACGTATGGAGTGTAGCTCTCGTTCAATTCAGGGTCGAAATACTTGATGTTCTTGCCGCAATATTTCTCGTGACTCGACAAGTCGAAATCAGTACGTGAATGTATTCCCTCAACCTCCTTGAATCCAAAAGGCATCTGGAACTCTATGTCAGTTGCAGCATTTGCATAATGCGCCAGTTTGTCGTGGTCATGGAAACGGTATTTCTCGTCGCCCAACCCTAATGCCTTATGCCATCTGAGACGGAACTGTTTCCAATACTCAAACCATTTCATCTCCTCGCCAGGCCGTACGAAGAACTGCATTTCCATCTGCTCGAACTCCCTCATCCTGAAAATGAACTGTCGCGCAACAATCTCATTACGGAATGCCTTACCTATCTGACATATTCCAAACGGAATCTTCATTCTTCCAGTCTTCTGCACGTTCAGATAGTTGACAAATATACCCTGCGCAGTCTCTGGCCGGAGATATATCTTGGTTGCGCCATCGGCAGTTGAGCCCATATCGGTCGAGAACATGAGGTTGAACTGCCTCACCTCTGTCCAGTTCCTTGTACCGGAAAGAGGACATACTATCTCGCAATCAATGATTATCTGACGCAATTCCTCGAGGTTGTTATCCTCCAATGCCTTGACAAAACGTGCATGGACTTCATCACGCTTCTTTGTATATTCGAGTACCCGTGGATTAGTCTTGAGATACATCTCCTTGTCGAATTTCTCGCCAAAACGCTTTGCAGCCTTCTCACACTCCTTCTCTATCTTCTCGTCATATTTGGCAAGATAATCCTCAATCAGGACATCAGCGCGATAACGTTTCTTGCTATCCTTGTTGTCAATCAGAGGGTCGTTGAAAGCATCGACATGCCCAGAAGCTTTCCATGTAGTAGGGTGCATGAAAATGGCAGCATCTATGCCAACCACATTCTCATGCAGCAATGTCATACTGTCCCACCAGTATTTCTTGATGTTGTTCTTCAACTCAACACCCATCTGCCCGTAATCATATACCGCTGCCAACCCATCGTAGATTTCGCTTGACGGGAAGACAAAGCCGTATTCCTTGCAATGGGCTACGAGTTTCTTGAATACCTCATCCTGTGATGCCATATCTTTATCTCTTGATGAGTTTGAATGTATCGTTCACCGTCTCGCCAGCAACCTTCAGTATATATGCACCTGGCAATACGTCACTCATATCAACATTGATGTTGTCGCCTGGCTGGACATCATTCATCACATCATTATAGACAGTCTTTCCACTGAGGTCAGTGATGACAATATTCACCTTGCTGTCAGAAACGGCAAAACCGATATTCAGTTCACCGTCAGTAGGATTTGGATATACAGCCAGCACTTCGGGCGATTCTGGATTCCGGACAGAAGCATTAAGTCCGAGAGCCCATAATATACCTGCATACGCATTGAGTTTTCCGTAACCAACCTTGCTGTTAGGAACATCCCTGCCAATCTGATCATCTATGATTGCCGTGTTTCTGAATATTTCCTTAACACGAGCCTGATCCAATTCAGGATTAGCCTCAAGCCATGTAGCCATCACACCAGCACAATATGGACTTGACATCGATGTACCCTGCATATAACCATAGTAATATTTGTTACCTCCGACTGTCACTTCCTCTACTCTGTCTTTCGACAACGACGAACAATCAGGTATTGACGAAAGCAATGTCTGACCTGGTGCACAGATATCTGGTTTGATACGTCCGTCAAGCGTAGGACCTTTTGAAGAGAATGAAGAACGTGCACCGACTTTTTGACCGCTGTATTGTGCATACGAAGTATAAGAACCAACTGAAATGACACCATTAGCAACACCCATAGGCTCGCCAAGTGTCATATCTGTATCACCATCAGTCCAACCATCTTTCTTCATACCATAGTTAGAGAATTTGCAATAATCCTCAGTTGACCACATATTAACTTCACCGGCATCCTTTCCAAACACCAGCACTCCGACCAGATGACGGGCAGGAATATCCTTAACAAGATTTGTAGTCACGAGATAATTGCCTCTGTTGTTGTCTGGATTGATTGATTTGGCAATAGTGACAGTCATACTCAGATTAACACTGCTTTTTGTCAAATTGAATGTATAGACATCCTTTGACATGTCAAATGTAACAGTATCAGTCTGGCACACGAACTCTTCTGCATCTCTGTCATAAACCACTACCTGTATTCCATACCTTTTGCCAACTTCTCCCCAGACGTCAAACATACCCAATTTGGCAGACGACTCATACGAGAGGAATGTCTTGGCGACGGAATCATTGCCTTGCAAAGTCAACTTTGCATGTTCCTTGACATCACCCGAGTTGCTCGCAGAACCGCAAATCAACACACCTTTCTGTTTTGCCAACTCGTCAATAACCTTGCACTCAGTCGATGTGCCGTCATGAGGGCCTAAGAAACCTCCCATACTGACATTTACGACACATGGCTTGCCAACTGAATTTGCATAATCAACAATATATTTGATACCATCTGAAAGCGAAGTAGATGTACTGTTATACATAGTCTGTACAGCAGATACCATTACAAGTTCGCTCTCTCTTGCAATACCATAGTTAGGACTTTCCATACATGCACCAGCCGCTATTCCAAGTACATGAGTAGCATGTCCAGATGATGGCTGACGGAAATCGTATTTCTGACCAAGGATAGCACTCTCTGATGTAAATTCTGCACCATAATCGTATCCCTGAGGATGAGTTCCACCTGTAGAATTCTGATTCCAATATCTTTTAATACGGAAATTCTGATGACTGGAATCATAGAAATTCTGATGATTAAGCTGAATCTCAGTATCTACAATACCCAAGACAACTCCACGACCGAGATAATTCTGGGACAGTATGCCTCCGCCGTCAATTACCATTTGTGCAAGACTTATAGGTCTCGCCTTGTTCATGTCAAATTTCATTGGTGTACCTGCCTCTACATACTTCACAGCAGGGTCGTTTGACAATGCTTCCATCATGTCCAAAGGGACTGCAGCAGTCACCATTGCCAGATTATCATACCTCGCATGCAATGCGACGTCATATTTTCCTAAAACGCTCTCGTCAACTGCAGCATAGAAATGCACATAACAGTCAACCATTTCCCTGTTATTCTCCATTCTCGACAATCCACGAAACATGGAATTGTCTGCAACTGGCATCTTTTTCTCGGCAATCATAGTTGCTGCCAAACCCGACATCTTACCCTGCGCCACTACTGCACTAAAAGCCATTACTGCGACTGCAACTGTAACAAAAAGTCTTCTCATATTTCAAAAAAATTATTTATTTATTCTCGTGCAAAGGTTTAAGTTGTTTACCAGCCTCAACAGTCTTCATACCTGGTTGATTGACAAGCGTAGGCAACAATGACAATGGGCAACGGAACGAATAAATACCCGTGATCATTTCGTTCAAAGTGATACCCATACCTTTCAATTTTTCAGGATCAAAATTCTTTGTAGCATCGTCTTTCTTTGAATCAGTCTGAATAAAACCAGTCAACACATATTGATTATTCGATTTCACAAGACCATAATATTCAACCATTTCCTGAGTTGGCTTATACTTCTTCAAACTTTTGCCGCTCTGCTTCACTTCGCTTACCAAGTCCTTCCAAAATACCTTAAACTGGTTTGAAAACCTTGCAGTATTTGGCAACTCTTCGCTGAGAGTCGATACTTCGCCTGCCTTCTTGGCAGTACCACAACCTGCCAACATAACTAAGCAGGCCAACGAAAACAATACCTTTTTCATATCCATATTTTTTTATATATTTTCCACTTGCAAAGTTACAAAATATTTTTCACGTCCACCAACAAATATCCATCTTTTTTTCCATATTTTTTCACTGTTACAATATCACCAATTTCAAGCACTTCTCGCCTTCCTTGCATGACACCCTATCATCAACCCTCACACCAACCACCCAAACAACTTTTCCCTCACCGTCTTCCACGACCATCTGTCTCTCTTTTTCAACTATGTCCATTTTCCTCTCTGTCAACAAATCGCTTACTTTTTTCTTACCCTTCATTCCGAAAGGAATTATCCAATCACCTGATTCCCATCGTCTTATTTTCAATGGCATCACAATTTTAGACTTACTTACATAAGCAAAATCATCACCCGAGCGCAAATCCAGAACATCAGTCACATCTTCCACTCCAAGTTCTATATCACTTTCATCATTTTCTACAATTCCATACACCTTCACCTCTCCCCTATTCACCACAACTACACCCTTTTTACCTTCAAATTTCCGGCCACTTCCTCCTTTTTCAACAACATTTACAATTGACTCTATCTGCTGATGGCTCAATCCTATACCTTTCACTTTCTCATACACCCTCAACCTAACATTCTCCCGACCTTCCAATTCATCTTCCACCTCCCTCAGGTTTTCCATTGTCCTTGCCATAGTCCTGAGAAACGATGGATTCATATTCTCCATCTCCGGCAAAATATTATGCCTTACCCTATTCCGTTTATATGCCACATCACCGTTAGTACTGTCAGTACGCCAACATTCACCCTTCTGACGCAGAAATCCTTCTATCTCACTTCTTGGAGTCTCAATCAATGGCCGCAACACATTTCCGTTTATGTACTTAATTCCAGTCAATCCTCTCAAGCCTGTCCCCCTTACGAGATTCAGAAAGAATGTCTCAACCTGGTCGTTCAGATTATGCGCCACAACAATATAATCACAGCCGTTCTCAACCCTCATCCGTTCAAACCATTCGTATCTCAACTCCCTTGCCGCCATCTCTATTGAAATTCCTTTCTTTTTTGCGTACCCGATGGTATCAAAATCAGTTCTCACCAACTTTACAGCCAATCTTTCTGCCAACCTGACAACAAACTGTTCATCTTCATCTGATTCTTCGCCGCGCAAATGAAAATTACAATGTCCCACGACACAACGATACCCCATATCAGCCATCTGCATCAACAGACTCACTGAATCAGGTCCCCCACTTACTCCAAGGAAGAACTTCATACCGTTTGCCCCTTTCGGCATTATAAGTTTCATGCAATTCTAAATAAAGACGAGCATCAATCCAGACTCTTGTTCACAGGGAAGAGAGCAGCACCTTTGTTCATATTTATTTCACCGAACTGCGACTCATACTTCACGATGTTATCACGCAATGCCACCATCAACCTCTTTGCGTTTTCAGGTGTCATCAAAACCCTGCTCTTTACCTTAGCCTTTGGTGCGCCAGGTGTCATAATCAGAAAATCAACTATGAACTCACTGGTCGAATGAGATATCACCGCCAGATTTGAATACACACCGTCAGCCACTTCAGGCGTCACTTCAATCTGCAATTCCTGTTTCTTTGTCTCCATATTTCAAAAATTATAAAAAAAATCTTCCAAATCACGTCTTTCTTTTTTTGTCGGTCTTCCTGTACCTTTTGCCCTGTTATTCGCCTGATCGACTTTCAGGACTTCCAGCAGCTCCTTCATTTCGGGTGTAGTGACATCTCTCATATAATCACCGACAAGTTTTGCACCAATCCTGCCAGTTGGGATACCTGACACCTCGTACCTGTACACAATAGGTGCTTTCCTGACAGACACCACATCACCAATTTTCACTTCTCTCGACGATTTAGCCTGCATATCATCAACCATAATCAGCCCTTTCCTGCAAGCATCAGCAGCCAACGAGCGCGTCTTATACAACCTCACCTCCCAAAGCCATTTATCAATTCTGATCCCCATCACTTATTGTTAAATTGATTCATCGTAACCTGCAATCCAGCCAGACAAAAGCTCTTGATCATCTCGCACACGACTTCGATTCTCTCCTTTTTCAACTTCTCATCTTCCCCAGAGAACCTTCCGAGTACGAAATCAATCTGTCCACCACGATTGAACTCACTTCCTATGCCAAATCGCAGTCGTGCATATTCTTGAGTACCAATCATTGCCTCTATATTCTTCAGCCCATTATGCCCACCTGCGCTTCCTTTGCCTTTCAATCTCAACGTACCAAAAGTCAATGCCAAATCATCCACAATAACCAACAATTGCTCCACTCCTATTTTCTCTTGCTGCATCCAATATCTCACAGCGTTACCACTAAGGTTCATATAGGTAGAAGGTTTTAGCAAAACGAGCTGATGCCCCCTCAACCTGACCTCTGCCACATCACCGTACCTTTTTGTTGTAAAAACAACATTGGATGCTTCAGCAAAAGCATCCAATGTATCAAAACCTATATTGTGACGGGTATGAGCATACTCTTCGCCTATGTTACCCAGCCCTACAATAAGATATTTCATAAACAAAACTACAATAATTAAGCCTCAGCTGCAGCCTTTGCACCACGAGTCATCTTAACGCTGCATACGACAGCATTTGGAGTAGTCATGATCTGCAAGCCTTCAAACTGAAGATTCTTGACCTGCATAACTTTGCCCAATCCGAGATTCTCAACATTAATAATGAGTTTTTCTGGCATATCTTTAACCAACGCTTTGATTTTCAATTTACGCATATCAAGCGAAAGTTTACCACCAGCCTTAACACCTTCTGCCAAACCTTCCAAACGAACAGGGACCTGCATTACAATTGGTTCTGTCTCGTTGATTTCAAGGAAGTCCATGTGCAAAATTCTATCAGAGATTGGATGGAACTGAATCTCTTGAATGATTGCCTTCGTTGCCTTACCATCAATTGTCAAAGCCACTTCAAAAATCTCGTGAGTGTAAACCAGTTTACGCAAATCAGACTCATTGCAAGTGAAATGCACGTTCTGACCCTGACCATAAAGCTCACATGGAATTACACCCTCTCTGCGAAATGCCTTAGCCGCTTTTTTACCGAGCTCTGACCTTACAGAGCCCTGAAGTTCAAATACTTTCATAATTATTTTTTGTGTTACTCAAAATTACGGATACTTCTACAGGGGATCCGTATTTCCCATTACACCTCGGACATATTCACTTGAGTCCGAAATCGCTTGCAAAGTTACGACTTTTTTCTTTACCCACCAAATATTTCCAAAACTTTATTTTTTACCGCATATTTAGATAATACTCGATTTCAATTCTGCTTGTTTCTCTTCCTTGTTATAGCCTCATTGACTTTCATTTCTGCCAGTGTGCCATCATCTGCATCGAACTGGCTCAAGTCATACTCGCCAACCTCTATTACATTATCCAGATCCTCGTACTCTGCCTCATACTCTTCAGGACATATTGTTCCTTCTCCAGCAGCAAGCAATGTCACCTTGACCCTTGTGTCCAGATCGTTGTCGTATGTTACTCCCCAAATAACGTCCATTTCATTCTCCATCTTATCCACAAACTCACGTATCTGTTTCACCTCACCACCTTCTATAGCATAATCCTCCGAGCAATAGAAATTCAGCAATATTTTCTGCGACTTCCAAATATTCTTATTGTTCAGAAGCAGCGACGACCGCGCATCAGCAATTGCATTCTTGATTCTTCCTTCGCCATCACCTTCGCCTGTGCTGATGACTGCCATCTTGCCTGCCAGAAGCGTTGTCCTCACATCTGCAAAGTCAATATTTATATATCCGGGAACATTTATTATGTTTGATATACTTCTCGCCGCATTGAGTAATACGTTGTCTGCGAACTGGAAGCATAATGGCAATTTGAAATCCTTGAACTGCGTAAGTCTTTCGTTATTGATAACGAGCAACGAGTCAACGTATGGTGTCATTGTCTTAATCCATTCCAATGCCTTTTTGATTTTCTTTTTTCCTTCGAAGGCAAAAGGGATAGTCACAATTCCAACCACCAATATATCCATTTCCTTCAAAATACGTGCAACAACCGGAGAAGCACCTGTACCAGTACCACCTCCCATACATGCAGTGACAAATGCCATCTTCGTTCCATCGCTTACTGCTTTTTTTATCTCTTCCTCAGCCTTTAATGCCGCCTCCTCTGCCACTTTAGGATCGTTACCTGCACCCAACGTTGCAAGTGATATTTTATGCTGTACTGGTGAATTGTTCAAGTCTGTCTCATCAGTGTTTATCAGAAGATAAGACACTCCCCCAAGCCCATTTCTGAACATGTTGTTAACTGCATTTCCTCCTCCTCCTCCGACACCTATAATCTTGATTATTGCATTTTCTTCACTAATACCTTTGAATTCATTTATTATACTTTCCATAATGATGTATTTTTATCAGTTAATTAATAAGTTTTTTCAAGACTCCTGGTCATTATCAAATTTCATAATCAACTGATTTGCGAAGTCCATAAACGATTTACTTTTCTTTTTGCGCCCCTTCTTTTTTTCTTCAACACCTTTCAAATCGACAATTTCGTCCTGTGTCTCTTCTATGACTTGCTCCTCTTTGTTTTTCTCCACAACACAATTCTTTTTTGCCAATGCAGCCATTCCTATTAGTCCATAATATCTCTCGTCTGCATATTCCTTAACCGGCAATAATACTTCACACGGATTTGCCGAAAGACACACACAATCCATCAATTCGCCTATAAGTTCTTTCATCCCTGTGAATTCCACTGTCTTTCCTGTAATAATGACATTCTCACGCACCTCTTTCCATGTAATGACACCTTCAACCCACTTCTTGCCAAATGTCAGTATCTCCTCAAGCCTGCACTTGAGACTATCCATCATGTCCTCATCAATTGTGACTTGTTGACCATCGACCTTGAACACTCTTGGCTGAAATTTTTCTTGATAATTCAATTTTCCCATCAACGCATTGGCAGCAGCAATGGATAATTTACCTCGGTTGAAATCATGTGCCAGATCCTCTACTCCGAATGGCACTACAGCAGTTCCTACCAACTTATCATTTTTCATCACGGTAAATGAGCAGTAATCTACGTTTATGCTGACCACAAGGCATCCATCAATCCTTTGCTGTTCTGTAGCTACCACCATTGCCCTTGCCACAGGTGTAGGGAAAACATCATACATCTCTATTCCTACCGGCATGAACGTCGTATAATCCTTATGGAATTTATCTGCCACATTCACTGCAATGCTATGCTTGACAATTTTCTTCGCCACATTTTCTGTTACATTGCTGGTCGCAATTTCGTCACACTCATACCCTGCCTCATACATGGCTATCAAGTTTCTCCCCGCTTTTTCAGTAGCCATATCCTCCAGAATATCCAAATCGCCCTTGCGGACATACCTTCGTACGTCAAGTTCATGAATCGTCGTAATCTCACGACTTCTCATAGAACGGCATTCCATTCCCATATAGAGTCCTACCACCTCGCAATCAGGCAATTTGTTTGCCATTTTAATCTTCAGCTTTGAAAATGCCATTTTCAAGGCATCTTCTTCCAACACTACGCCACATTTCATCACATCTTCCGCCAATGTCTCAGACTCTACACCGACAGGAACTATTTTCCCATCCTCATTTTTTTTCGAGGCCATCATGTAACACGTCTGCCCCTCGACACACATCGTCAAATAAATATTCTCCATAATATTAAACCTATTTTTTTACTACAAACCTATTAAGCATCAAGCTATTTTGCCACTACTTGTCCATAAAAATCTATGTTAAGTTCCTTGAAAGTCTTTTTTCCGCATTCAGTATCCCAAAATCTTACCAACTTATCAATCTTCTGCTCGTATCTGTCAGTTTTGCCAAGCGTCACCACGTATTTATGCGTATTTGAATACATTTTCACTATATTTCCCTTATCAATATCAAACTTTGTAAATTCATCTCTAAGGTTTTTCTGACTTTTAATGTACATTATAAGCTCGCATAACGAACCTTCCGCGAAATCGAGCGGCACATCCCCTGTCACCAACACTTCTCCGCTCCAATCGAAATCCACATATCCCATCTGCCTGCCTTTCTTGTCTATGCAATACTTATCGCCCTGTTTGTTTTTCACTTTGAACAAAGGTATCCTTGCCGTAACCATAATATTCAGTATCCCTCCATTATCGAAATAGCACTCTGTATGGTCAACCATCACCATGGTGTTTATCACCTCTTCCACCTGCGACAAACTCGTTGATTCCCTAGTCAATCCACTGAGTTTCAACCCTCTTTGTTCCAAGTAGCGGCTCACGTCATCTGGATTTAACAATTTGCAACTGTCGGCATTAGTTATTTCTATCATCACTTCGCTGCATACTTCCTGACGAGCATCTTCCTTTCCTCCTGAAATTCCACATATCAACCCGACAAGCATTGCTGAAGCAGCTACTGACACTCCACAAATTATCAATATTTTAACCCATTTCTTCATCTGTAAATTAATTATATATCGTCCGATTGTCACCTGCCAATCTTGAACAACCCGATATCGCCTGAACCTACTGTCAGCAGCACATCCCACTCCATCTCGTCAAGTGTCATCTGCAATCCTTTCAACGTAGAGAGTCGCTTCACCCTTGATGTCAGTTCATCGTATATTATCTTTGATGTAACTCCATCTATTGGAGTTTCTCGAGCTGGATATATATCCAAGATCACCACCTGTTCTGACATTGACAATACCTTCGCAAATTCTTTGTAGAAATCCCTTGTCCTCGTAAACAAATGAGGCTGGAATGCCACTACGATTTTCTTTCCTTCATACAGCATATTCACTGACTCAATACTTCTACTCAGTTCGTCAGGATGATGTGCATAGTCATCTATATGCACCTTTACTCCATCATTGTATTTTACTTCAAACCGTCTCTCAACTCCCTTGAAGCTCTCCATTCCTACCTTCAACTCATCTGCGGTCATCCCGCATATCATACCTACTGCCATTGCAGCAGCTGCATTCTCCACATTTACCATCACCGGAACTCCAAGGTCTATATCACGGATTTTTCCTTCAGGATACACGAAATCAAACAATATCTTGCCATTCCCCACTCTTACATTCTCAGCCCTGTAATCAGCATTTCCTCCTACCGAATATGTATAATGTCTGACACTTTCCTTTACTCTGCTTTCAAGTTTTATTCCCTCTTTCGACAACAACACTCCACCTTCGACTATTAGCGACGTGAAATGCGCAAAAGCGTCTAAATATGCTTCGTGCGTTCCATAAATATCCAAATGGTCAGCATCTGTCGACGTAACCACCGCTATCCATGGTGTCAAATGATAAAACGAGCGGTCGAACTCGTCTGCCTCAATAGCGACAATGTCTGTACCATTCTCTGCAAGCACAAGGTTGCTGCCGAAATTCTTCGATATTCCACCCAGAAAGGCGCTGCAATCCACATGACTCTGCTTCAGCAGATGAGTCACCATAGTCGATGTTGTTGTCTTGCCATGCGTTCCGGCGACACAGACACCCCTCTTCTCGCGCGTTATGTCGCCAAGCACCTGTGCCCTTTTCTTCAATGTAATGTTTTTCCCTTCAAAATATCTATAATAGAGATTATCCTTTGGCACCGCAGGAGTCACAACTGCCATATCGAAATCCCTCTTTTCAAGCATTTCGATATATTCATCCGACTCTTCGTAAACTATATGGCAGCCGTCCGTTTCTTCCAATTTCACACAGAGTTCACTTCTCGTCCTGTCATATCCCCACACATCATAGCCTATGAATCTGTAATAACGTGCCAAAGCGCTCATCCCTATACCGCCTATTCCAAGAAAAAAAACATTTTTCATATTCTGTTGCTTATTACTTTTTCTATTTCATCTACTATCTTTGCTGCCGAATCCTTTATTCCAAGGGTAGCAATGTTGCGGCTTAATGCAGTTCTCCTTTTGTCATCTCCCAGCAAAGTGAGTGCCGTATCTACAAGTTCATCTCTCGCATCCTGATCTTTGATAAGTATTGCAGCTCCTTTTGAGCTAAGTGCCATGGCATTGTGTGTCTGATGGTCTTCAGCAACATTTGGCGAAGGCACCAGAATGCACGCTTTCCCTAACAGACAGAGTTCTGATATCGAACTTGCCCCAGCTCGCGATATGACCACATCAGCTGCAGCATAAGCATAATCCATCCTTTTCACAAAATCTGTGATTACGATGCTGCCTTTACTTTTGTCATATTTACTGTATGCCTCTTTGCTTTCGGAATAACCATATTTACCCGTCTGCCATATCACTTGTACATCTGATTCAGTCAATAGTCTCAGCGACCTCATCAGCGAATGGTTTATTGTCCTTGCACCGAGCGAACCTCCTATGACAAGGAGCGTCTTTTTCCCCTCTTTCAATCCGAAATGAGCCAGTGCCTCTGCCTTTGATATATCATGGTTAAACAGATTCTGCCTTACTGGATTTCCTGTCACTACTATCTTCTCAGCAGGAAAATATTTCTCCATTCCATCGTATGCCACACATATCCTTTCTGCTTTCTTTGCCAGCAATTTGTTTGTGACACCTGCAAAACCATTCTGTTCCTGAATCACCACAGGTATTCCCATATTTTCAGCCACTCTGAGTGCAGCCCCACTTGCATATCCTCCTACGCCTATTGCCACGTCAGGTTTGAACTCTTGGATGACTTTTTTCACCTTGCACATCGATTTTATCAAGTTATACAGCACTCCTATATTCTTCCATAAATGATGACGGTGAAAACCCTGAACGTTCAATCCCACAATCTCGTATCCTGCCTCAGGCACTCTCTTCATCTCCATTCTTCCTTTGGCTCCAACAAACAGAATCTCGCATTCGCCATCCCTTGCCTTCAGTTCGTTTGCAATACTGATGGCAGGAAAAATATGTCCTCCCGTTCCTCCTCCTGAAATCAAATACCTTTTCATGATTATATAATTTAATATTTAGTTATTGTCTGAATCTGTCACGACCTCTTCGATATTCTCATCAATGTCAGGCTCACTTGTCTCCTCATTTACAACTATCTCTTCCTTCTCGTTTTTTACCTCTTCCTCGCCTGCCCCCAAATTGAATAATGATGAGGCTTCATCTCCCGCCGTTGCCTTCAGGATGATACCGAAACAAGCGCTCATCACAAGAATCGACGAACCTCCCTGGCTGACCATAGGCAGAGGCTGCCCCGTCACAGGTATCACTCCTACCGACACTGCAATATGCACAACTGCCTGTATCAGGATCAACATTGAACAGCCAAAAACCAGGATTCCCCTGTAATACTTTTCAGCTTTTAGCTGGTATCTTACCGCCCTCCAAACGACTATCAGGTATGCCAACACTATCATCACACCCATTACAAACCCCCACTCCTCGCATGCTATGGCAAACACATAGTCGTTATGCGCCTCTGGCAAGGCATTCCTCTGCTTTGAGCTGCCAGGACCATGAGGAAACCAACCTCCGTTGAGCAATGCGACTTTCGAAGCTGATACCTGAACATTCTCCTCGACCCTTTCCATCTGTTCACTTTCTTTCCCGATATTGAATTTCCTGTATTCCAACTCATCGACCCTCGACCTCCATGTATATGTACGTCCCAGAATACTTCCGCCTGGCATATCTGCAAGCACTTCATAATCCACTATTCTCGGTATCTGCAATGCTAGAATTACTAACGTTATCAATATTGCAGCGAACCCGAATATTCTCTTTGCATCTACATTGCCTATCCACATCATCAGAATCATGACTCCGAATATTATCAGTGCTGACGACAGGTTTTGCGAAGCAACAGGCAATATCAGCAGACATAACACTGTGAAAACGACATACCAGAATGCCTTGTTCTCATACTCTTTTTTCTGGAACCTCGTTATCTGGTCTGCCATAACCAGCACAACACCAAATTTCACAAACTCGAATGGCTGGCCGTATTGCGAGAATCTCATTGAACCGCCCCTTCCTCCGCCTTTTACAAATACTGCCATCATCAGCACAAACGCCCCTATGAGAAACAGATAGCCTAATTTCCTAATCATTCCGAAATCCATCAACTTTATGGTTTCTGCTATGATAATTCCGAACAACAAGAACATCGAATGTTTCACAAATGGGTATGATGTCGAACCTGACCCCACTATTATCCTGCTCATGGCGCTATAGGTAGCCATAAGCGATATCAAGAGCAGGAATACGAAAACCGCCTTGACATATTTGTCGCCACTCAGTATTTGCTTTAACAGATAATTCATTGGTCGTTTATCTCATCTTAAGCGTTATTATTGTCAATGCTGCAAGAATCAGACCTACAATCCAGAATCTCACAGTTATCTTGACTTCATGATGCGCAATGTTTGGTCCTTGTATCAATGCCGAGATTTTTCCCGCAGGATGCTGAAAATGGTGATGCAAAGGCGTCATCTTGAATATTCGTCCGCCATGCGTACATTTGAAATAGCAAGTCTGCATTATCACTGACAACGACTCCACGAGGAATATTCCACTAAGAATAGGCAACAACAATTCTTTGTGTATGGCTATTGCCATTACGGCTATCATTCCTCCTAAAGCTAATGAACCAGTATCGCCCATGAATATCTCGGCAGGATAGGCGTTGAACCAGAGGAACCCAATCGTCGCACCTATCATTGCCGAAGCAAATACCATCAGTTCTCCTGCACCAGGTATATACATTATGTCAAGATAACCGGCATACCGTACGTTACCTGTCAAGTATGCCAACGCACCCAAAGTCGCACCCTGTATGGCACACGAGCCTGTCGCAAGACCATCAAGACCGTCTGTCAGATTTGCTCCATTCGAGACTGCAGTCACAACAAATATCACTACTATCACAAACAATATCCAACCCAACACCTGTTTGTGTTCTCCTGCCCAGTCAAAAGCATCAGCATAATCCAAGTTGTTGTTTTTCACGAATGGTATGGTTGTCATCGTCGATTTGACAGTGTTCTCGGAATATATTTTGATAGTTGACTCGTCTGGACAGTCGTTCACATCCTTTCCTATAGTCTCCACCATCTTCACCTGCGGACTGAAATACAGCGTCAATCCAACAATCAATCCTATGCTTACCTGCCCGATTATCTTGAATTTTCCCTGCAATCCATGTTTGTCTTTCTTGAATACTTTTATGAAATCGTCCAGGAATCCAAGTGTCCCGAGCCATACTGTCGTCACAAGCATCAGTATTATATATATATTGTGCAATATTCCGAACAGCAGCACGCCAGTCAGGATCGACACTAATATGATGACACCGCCCATTGTGGGTGTACCCTTCTTAGCCATCTGCCCCTCGATGCTGAGGTCACGCTCGTCGTCAGCACACTTCTTGCGCCTCATGAACGTGATGAACCTATTGCCGACAATCGTTGACATCAGCAATGCCACGATGAATGCTGCTCCTGCCCTGAATGTGATGTAGTTGAACACTCCAGCTCCGGGGAGGTCAAACTTGTCTAACCACTGGAATAAATAGTATAACATAATATTAAAGTTTTCTTACAGCCTCTTTGAACAAGTCGCCCCTGTTCTCGTAGTTTTTAAACAAATCGAAACTTGCGCAACATGGCGACAGCAACACTGTATCCCCATCCTTTGCCTCTCTGTAACAAGCATCTATGGCATCTTGCAAGTTGTCAGTATCAACTATCTTGCAATTGCAGCGTGTACCGAAAAATTCATTAAGTTTTCTGTTGTCAACACCCATGAACACGAGAGTATGTACCTTCTCTTTTACAAGTTCCAGAATCTCGGAATAGTCATTTCCCTTGTCAGTCCCTCCGAGTATCAACACTACCGGTGTCGTCATTGACTGCAATGCGTACCAGCATGAATTCACATTCGTTGCCTTCGAATCGTTGATATATTTCACGCCACGTATTGTTGCCACATACTCCAGTCTATGTTCAACCCCCTTGAACGTCATGAATGCCCTTCGTATAGCCTCGTTTGCGATTCCCGACAATGCAGCTGCTATACCAGCCGCCATCGAGTTGTACATATTGTGACGGCCCTTGATGGTTATTTGGTCAGTGTCTATTTCCAAATTGAATTTGTCTAATCTGAGTTTCCCATTTTCTATCCATGCCTCGTTACCTGCCTCTTTTTCGTCTGAAAAACTGTGTATTGTCACTTCAGGCATCCGCTTCTGCATCTCAGCCTTCACCACTGGGTCTTCCGACCAGTATATGAAGTGCTGCTCCAATCCCATGTTCTGCAATATCCTGAACTTGCTGTTGATGTAGTTCTGGAACTGGTACTCATAGCGGTCGAGATGGTCAGGTGTGATGTTTAGCAATATTGCGATGTCAGCCCTGAAATCGTACATACCATCGAGTTGGAAGCTTGACAGTTCTATGACATAATAGTCGTAATTATCCTCAGCCACCTGCCAAGCGAAACTCTTGCCTACATTCCCAGCCAATGCCACGTTGTATCCTCCCTCTTTCAATATATGGTATGTCAGCATGGTTGTTGTGGTCTTTCCGTTGCTACCTGTGATGCATATACATTTTGCATTGCAATATCTTCCTGCGAACTCTATCTCCGAAATGATATGCACACCCTTTTCCCTCAAAGCCTTGACGACAGGCGCTTTTTCTGGAATGCCAGGACTCTTGACCACCTCATCTGCCTCGAGTATCTTCTTCATCGTATGCTGTTTCTCCTCGAAGTCAATTCCACGACGTATCAACTCTTCCTTATAACGTGGCTTTATTTCGGACATATCCGAAACAAACACGTCAAACCCTTTTGCCTGTGCGAGTATTGCAGAACCCACTCCGCTTTCTCCCGCTCCCAAAACTACTATCATTGTTCAATAATTTATAGACTCAATATTATGTCTTGATCCGAGAAATGTCTCTTTTCCCCTTTCACTATCTGGTAATCCTCATGTCCCTTTCCAGCCACCAGCACTACGTCGTCCCGTCCAGCCATCAGCATTGCACTCTTGATAGCTGCTTCACGGTCGGCAATTCTGACGACCTTTTTCTGTTCGTCAGCAGTCAGTCCTGCCATCATGTCGTCGATGATTGTCTCTGGCTCCTCATCACGCGGATTGTCAGACGTGAATACAGCGACATCACTGCCCTTGACTGCCTCGCGAGCCATCATCGGGCGTTTCCCCTTGTCTCTGTTGCCGCCACAACCGCATACTGTTATCAACTTGCCTTTCTTTATCTCATTAATCGTCCTTATCACATTCTCCAATGCGTCAGGTGTATGGGCATAATCCACAATTGCAGTCACCCCATTGTCTTTTCTTATAGTCTCGAAACGTCCGCATACTGCCTTGAGCGACGACAATATCCTTAGTGCCTCCCCCTTATCGACACCGAGTTCAACTGCAGCCCCATATACAGCCATTACGTTCTGTGCATTGAATC
This sequence comes from Paludibacteraceae bacterium, assembly GCA_024399575.1. GTDB lineage: Bacteria > Bacteroidota > Bacteroidia > Bacteroidales > Paludibacteraceae > Aphodosoma. Next base: position 4,849 of record JAKSNT010000019.1, on the reverse strand, counting down.
GTCCCACGAATGGCATCATCACCTCCATGCCGTCTATCTTCATCAGCATTCCATCGAAACTCTCTTCGAGTATCTCGCCCTTGTAGTCAGCTATGGTTCTCAGCGAATATCCACTCTTCTTTGCATTGCAGTTCTGCAGCATTACGCCGCCGTTCTTGTCATCAAGATTCGTCACTGCAAAAGCCTCTTTCCCGAGGTCATCGAAGAATCTCTTCTTTGCCTTCAGGTAGTTTTCCACCGTCTTGTGGTAATCAAGGTGGTCGCGTGTGAGATTAGTAAATATACCTCCATTGTATTTCAGCCCTGCTATCCTGCGTTGGTCAATTGAATGGGAACTCACCTCCATGAACACATATTTGCAGCCTGCATCGACCATTCGTTTAAGCAGTGCGTTGAGCGAAAGGCTGTCAGGTGTAGTATGTGTTGACTCTACAACCTCAGTGTCTATATAGTTCACCACTGTCGAGAGCAGCCCGACTTTGTAGCCGAGTTTCCTGAACATCTGGTACAGGAGTGTTACTATTGATGTCTTGCCGTTAGTTCCAGTAACTCCAACGAGTGTCACCTTCTCCGAAGGTCTGCCGTTCCAGTTTGAGGCTATCTGTCCCAAAGCCTCACTGACATCTTTCACGACAATTACCATACACCCCTTCTCGCTGCACTTTCTGGTCTGTTCGTCCTCCCTGTCCACAACTACTGCACTTGCACCCTTCTCTGCCACCTCAGCCACAAAATCCTGACCATCTACGCTGACGCCGTGCATGGCTATGAACATGTTTCCCTTTTCCACTCTGCGCGAATCAACGCAAATACCGTTTATCTCAAGTTCCTCGGCATTTCTCACAAGTTCGACATCTTTCAATAACTCACCTGTTTTCATATTGCTGTCTTATAATTTTGTCATTATCTGCCTGAATGCATCCACACAACCGATACCCGTCAACATTTGCGGACAGTCATACAGCACCACCACGCAACTGTATTTAGGCTCGTCTGCAGGATAATATCCTGCAAACGACAGTTGGTATCCATCGAACGACCCGTCTTTGCGTCTGTGCAGCTGTGCTGTCCCCGTCTTGCCGGCAGCGTTCAGTCCTTTCAGGCTATTGCATGCCGTGCCGCCATCCCTTTGCGCCACCATTCTCAACATGTTGCGTATTTTATCCAGTGTCCCCCGACTGCACATTCTCCTGCCTATCTTCAATGGTTCAACCTTTGTGATTACCTCTCCGCCACGCCTGAATTCCTTCACAAGATGCGGTTCGACATAATATCCGTCATTTGCTATTGCATTGTAGAAATTCAATGTATATAGTGGCGTTGACTTCACCTCATATCCTCTTGACATCGACCTCATGGTCGGACTGCTCCATCCCCCGTATGTTCTCTTGTCATATGCTGAGTCTGGGTCGTATATTGTCGGATGCTTTGCGTTCACAGCCTCTATCTCTATTTGGTGGGCAAATCCAGTAGCCTTCACGGCATCTATGAATCTGCGTCTGCCAGCCTTATTGTTCTTGAATTTGTTGACTATCCTCGCCATACCTATATTGCTCGAATACATCATTATCTCGTTTGCCGACAGAAACTGTTTGGAGTACTCATGGCTGTCAGAAATCGTTTCTCCAGGACCGAATGTCACTGGCCTTCCGTAGTTAACATCGAACTCCTCGTCCGGCGACACCAAACCCTCCTCCAGTGCAGCCATCATGCACACGGTCTTGAATGTCGATCCAGGCTGGTCACTCAATGCCACACAGGCATTGGGACCTTGCTGTATGAACCCTGACGAGTCTCTTGCGAGATTTACCATCGCCTTTATCTCGCCAGTCTCTACCTCCATCACTATCATGCAGCCACGCGAGGCACTGCAAAACGCAACCTTATCCCGCATAATACTTTCAGCCATATCCTGAATGTCCATGTCTATCGTCAGGACGAGATCCTGTCCGTCAACAGGTTCTTCCGAGAGCACTGGTATCTGTTTCTTCCCGACTTTCGTTTTGATTGACGTGCCTGGCTCGCCTCTCAGCACGCTGTCGTAATAGAGTTCAAGACCATATTTTGCAACACCCGACTTGATGTCAAATTCACCAACCACACGCTTGGCTTCGTCATTGAACATATTGAATCTTTTTGGGTATCTGTCAACGACCAGACCGCTCATATTGCTGCCCTTCCTGAAGAATTCCTTTTCCTTGAGTTCCTTGGCTTCATCGAGTGTAACCAGTCGCTTCACCAGTTTCACATGCTTGTGTCTTCCATTATGTTTCTTGGAATACGATGCCGACTCGCCTACACCTTTTTCAATTCTTCTTCTCAGTTCGCTTGCGGTCTCTTCCCTGAATTGTTCAGCCACCACCCTGCAAGCCATGTCAATGTTTTCCTTGTAGAAATCCTTCAAGTTACCCTTTCTGTCGAAAAACACAGTGACGTCCATATTCAGTTCACACATTGGAGCAGATGCCGAAATCAGATGTCCGTTGCAATCGTATATACACCCGCGTTCACCCCATGCAACCTCAAGACTGTTCTCCAGTTTTTTTCTCTCATCATCAGCATTACCACCTTCACGTACAAGCAACTTGGCATACGAGCCTATCAGCAATGCGGCTATTCCCAGCACTCCCGCGACAAATATGACATACCTTGCTTTCAGTTTCCAGTTCATGTTGCAATCTTTTTTTATTCTCCGTTCAGATTCGAAATCGGTTTTTCTCCATCGTCTGTCACTTTACTTCCTATTTCAGCGAGTCTCGTCTTGATGATTGACCTCATCCTGCATTGAGTCAACTTCTGTTGTCTATACACCACGCTGTATCTTGCCTCCTTCATCCTCTCTTTGCTATCGTGGAGATCCACCAGCTGCTGGTCATAGTCGAAACCTATCTGGATATAGACTATCGCCATTGCCACTACCAGCACGATTTTCCAAACATGCCTCATCGCCAATCCCTCGACTTCGTCAACGCCTTCATCGAAATTAAACAGGTCATTCAGTTTCATTATTTACCTTTTTGCTTATTCTGAGTTTTGCACTCCTTGCCCTTGGATTTTCAGCCACCTCACTGTCACTCGGTTCTATCACTTTTCTGTTCACAGCCGCCATCGGGGCAATTGTCCTTCCATAGAAATCCTTTTTCTCACGACCCTCAACATTGCCCGTCCTGACGAAGTTCTTCACCATCCTATCCTCTAACGAATGGTATGTCATCACCACGAACCTTCCCTCGTCCTTCAGCACTTCGGGTATCTGCCCCAGCATCTCCTTCAAGGCATCCATCTCGCCGTTCACCTCTATCCTGATAGCCTGAAAAACCTTTGCGAGGTCTTTCTTCTCACGTCCCTTGTCAAGCATAGGTTTCACCGTCTCCACGAGGTCGCCTATTGTCCATTGCATATCAGTCCCCGTTCTCCTGGCGACTATTGCTTTTGCCATTTTTCTCGCCTGTTTCAACTCCCCATATATATATAACAATGTAGCTAACTTCTCTTCGTCATACTCGTTCAGTATCTCCTGTGCGCTTTTTTCCTGTTCTCTGTTCATTCGCATATCGACAGGAGCATTCTCGTCCCTGAACGAGAAACCTCTCTCCCCCTCGTCAAACTGATGACCGCTCACCCCGAGGTCTGCCAGCACACCATCGACCTTGTCTATCCCAGCATATTTCAGATAGTTCACAAGGAATCGGAAATTTCCACGCACGAACCTGAACATCCCGCCCATTTCGCTTTCCAACTCTCTGCCTCTTGCCTCGGCATCTGCGTCCTGGTCAAAGCCCACCACCTTTCCGCCTCTGCTCAGTATCTCACGGCTATGTCCTCCACCTCCGAAAGTGAGGTCAACGTACGTTCCCCCTTTCTTGACTTCCAAACCCGCCATGCACTCCGCGAGCATCACCGACGTATGATAGTTCGCATTATCCATTGTTTCTCTTCAGTTTTTTCATCCTGACATAGAGAGGATCTCTCCCCGAAGCGACCTCGTCGTATTGAGCCTTGTCCCATATAGCAAACTTGTCAGCCATACCTACGAACGACACCTCGGTGCCAAAGTTCAGTTTCTCAGCCACCCTCTTCGGAATAAGCGTCCTACCCTGAGCGTCAATTTCAAGATATTCAGCCTCACCCACCAGCTGCTGCAGCGTATCCTGCTCTTCGGGATCCCACTCATCGATGTTCGCCATCAGCGTTTCAATCTTCCTGTCCCAATCCTCTCTGCTCATCACCATGAGGTAGTGTCCCGAAGTGTCGATTCTCGCCACGAGGCGCATTTCGCCAGCCAGTTCCTTGCGGAATGCAGCAGGAACGAACACCCTTCCCTTGGCGTCAACCTTAGCATCTGTGCGGCTCATGAACATTTTCATACACTTCTCGTTTTACGTATTTTCCACGCCACAAAGTTAAACAATAAAATTTAAACTACACCACTTTCCTCCACTTTTTTTTCAACAATTTTGCATATTTACGTTATTTCATTGATATTCAATAATATACAAACAACAATAAAAACACTGAAAAAACAACATAACACACAATATACACTCGAAATATCAATAAGTTATAAATGAGTGGTGCAAAGTGGTTTATAATAGTCCATATTTTTTAGACAACTTGCAAAGTTCGGCGTTATATTACGCCCCTCGCTTGTATTTCTCAGTCTTCTCGTACTGTTGTGTCTCGTCGTTGAAAGATATGTATCCTCGGTGAACCCAGACTCGAAGCATACGGCTGGTGCCTTCTGTATCAAGGTTTGCTTGCTTGCGCATCTGTTGGGCATCTGCTGTGGCAAATGTATCTGTCAGACGGTCATCGCGGATACAGGTCAGACAAGCAGAAGGAAGAACTG
>JAKSNT010000018.1 GCA_024399575.1 Paludibacteraceae bacterium | reverse complement strand
AGATTGAGAATTTGGGAGAGATAGATTGAGAATTTTGGAATCAATATAAATATAACAGATATGATTGTTCGAAACTCACTTCAATGCATTATTGATAGGATGAACGAGCCAAGACGGTTCATTCAGGTTATTGCAGGACCGAGGCAAGTTGGAAAATCAACCATGATAAGCCAGTTCATCAAACAGACGACCATTCCAGTGACGTCAGTGAACGCAGATGCCATTGCTCACGACAATATGGAATGGATAGCCGAGCAATGGAAAAAGGCAAGAACAGCCATCTCGCTATATAACGAGTCAGAGCACATACTGATTATTGATGAGATTCAAAAAATTGACAACTGGAGCGAAGTAGTAAAACGAGAATGGGACAACGACACATTTGCAGGATGCAACCTTAAAGTGATATTATCAGGCAGCAGCCGATTGATGCTAAAAGACGGACTGACCGAAAGTCTGGCAGGCAGGTTTGAACTGATTCGCGTCACGCATTGGTCATTTTCAGAAATGGAAAAAGCCTTCGGCATGACAATAAACCAATATATATATTACGGAGGCTTCCCTGGGTCAGCAAGTCTGATAAGCAATGAAAGACGTTGGCGAAGCTACATCCAGAGTTCCATAGTTGACCCAGCAATCGATAAGGACGTGCTGATGACCAAGAGGATATTAAAGTCAGCTTTGCTAAGACAGACGTTCGATCTCAGCTGCGCATACTCTGGCGAACTTCTGTCGTACAACAAGATAGCGGGACAATTGCAAGACGCAGGAAACACAACAACAATTGCCGGTTACGTCAACACCCTCGGAGAAGCAAATCTGGTCGGTGGATTGCAGAAATACTCAATCGACACTGCAAGAAAATACATGTCCGTACCAAAGTTCCAAGTATATAACAATGCCCTTATGACGATACAAAATGGACGTGGATACGAAAAAGAACTACTTGACCCGCAAAGGTGGGGCAGGTGGGTCGAAAGTGCCATAGGTGCACACATAATATGTCATGCAGACGAACTGGGCTATAAGGTGTATTACTGGCGCGACCACGCTGACGAAGTAGATTTCATCATCTCAACACGCTTTGCAACCATGGCAATTGAAGTCAAAAGCGGCAGACGCACAACCAACAAGGGCATCAGAGTATTCGAAAAGTTGTTCCACCCGAAGCAGACAATGATTGTAGGAAACGGAGGATTCAGCGTCGAGGAATTCTTAAGACTTGATATGGACAAGATAATCGGATTGATTGAATAGCAATTAACAAGCAAGAGCAGTTCCATCTATTATCAGAAAGTGAACTGCTCCTGCTTATAAAGCGTCGGCATATCAACATATCACGTTGTGCAGATAAGCCGCAAGTAGTTGTTTACTAAATCACCACATGAGTACAAGGCGGTAGCGACGGTTGCCAACAGGAGGATCGACAGCAAAATCGCTGTTCGTAATGTAGAAATCAAGTTTTCCAACACGAAACTCATAGTCGTTGGTAGTAGTCCAAAAGAAACCTTCCGCATTCTGATAATGACGAATGTAAGGAAGCACAATCTGGGTTTCGCCATCGACAAGGTAGCAACTGACCGCACCATCCCTGCAGACACCTTCAGTCAGTTCCGGAACATCAACGGTAGCCAAATAAAAAAGATTCAGACCATCGCCGTCAGTATAAGCCTGCCAACTACGTTCAGGAACATCAATGTCAACAATTTTCCATTTCGTAATGGCATTGTCATCAACATAGGTTTTTGTGCAAGACGACAACAACGCTGCCACAAAAACCAAGCCAATTAAAAATGTTTTTTTCATAATTATAAAAATTTTACTTAGTTACGACAATTTTGGATTTGGCGGAATAACGTAATTCCTCCTTTTTGCTACTCAGCATCTTGACCGATACATCAGCGTTCTTTTCGACAGCATGACGTTTCTCAGCATCTATACCGTTGAATATGACATTGCGCTTCACACTCGTATAGACATGACGAACGCGATACTTTTCAATAGTCTCATCGGGCAATTGAAGGGCATTGACAAAATCAAGTTCATCGCCATCAAGTTTATAGCCGAAAGGGATATGCAGTTCTCCATCAAAACATTGAGTCATTTTCAAAAGTGAACACGTAGCTGGATCTATATAAAAATAGACTTTCATTGTAGCCTTTGCAACAAGATAATTCCATGACTCTGAATAAATCAACACTGCCTGACCATCGAGCATCGTATATTGCCAACGGCGAGGCTTTTCAATGTCAATACGGTCAACGATAAAGCAAGATTCGCCACCCCATAGGAAACGATGCATTTTCCGTGACTGCTCGTCAAGCGGAGTCTTGTTATACCCTATACCTTTCTTTTTAGCTTTTTTTGTATTCATTCTCTTGTCAGCCATATCATTAAGCAACACATAGCCCTTCACCACCTCATCCGCCACATATTGCTGCACATCAGAAATATCCAGACGTATGGAATCCTGATAGTTCTTTCTCCTTTTGGGATATTCAGTGATAGTCCCGACAATGCGATGACGCATCAACTGTCGGTCAGCATTCTTGCCCGAATAGACAGAGACAACCTCGTATTTGTTGGTCTGCTTCGGGAAATCAATTTTCAGGCGTTCATAAAAACGTGATAGCACGTTCTTTGTGATTTTCTTCATCTCCTTTTTGCTAACCATCGCATTGACAGAAGCCTCGTCAAGCAGGATAGGCTGTTCCTTAAGTGTGACTCGTATAGCGACGTCAGGTTTAATCTTGTCAATTTCAAGTTCAACAGTCTTATACGAAATAAACGAGATTATGAGGATTTCATCACGACCTCGAGTAACATTGATTTCGAACATTCCATCATCGTCAGTAGCGACGCCACCCGCAGGATTACTCTTCTGGAACACAGTAGCGTATGGTACTGGCACGCCAGATTCGTCAATCACATGACCTCTGACAACATCTGCAATTGCCATACAGCGCAAAAAAACAAGCAAAAAGAATGACAAAAATATTTTTTTCATGGATATAAAGATTTCTATCGATATTTTTCTTCACGCATTTCGCGTTTAGCATCATTTTCTTTCATCGTCTGACGTTTGTCATACGATTTCTTGCCTCTGGCAAGTGCTATTTCCATCTTTGCCAAGCCGCTTTCATCAATGAAAATACGGATAGGAACGATGGTGTAGCCAGTCTCCTTCACCGCACGATGAAACTTATGCAATTCGCGTTTCGTGAGCAGAAGTTTCCGGTCTCGTTTGACCTCATGATTATAGAAAGTGCCAAGTCGATAAGCCGAAATCTGCATATTTTTCACCCAAAGTTCCTCACCAATAAACATACAATATGAATCAGCCAGAGAAGCCTTGCCCTCCCTGATTGACTTAATTTCAGTTCCAACAAGCACAATACCAGCAGTTAACCTTACAGAAAGGAAGTAATCAAAAGCAGCACGTTTGTTATTTATTTCCATATTAGGATTTTTCGCATAAAAAATTTTGCCATATCAAAAATTATTTCTAACTTTGCAGCCGTATTTCAAGCGATGCCACTATGGCTCAGTTGGTAGAGCAACGCATTCGTAATGCGTGGGTCGCCGGTTCGAGTCCGGCTAGTGGCTCAATAGGTTGGTTCTCAATACTTTGAGAACCTTCTTTTTTTCGAAAACCTCCAAATCGGAACAAAATCGGAACACTTTTTAGTTCGAGTCTTTTCCGATTTGCGGTGCAAAGGTACAAAATATTTGCGACCTTTCAGCAATTATTGAGACTATTTTTTACGCATAACGTTATGCAATAAATAACGATTTGCGCAGTCACAATTTCAGTTACCTGATTTCAGAAGTAGTAGATACCTGGTTCTCGACAATAGTCATCATCATCTTTCCATTGTCAGACCAGATGAAATAAGCCTTGAGTTCACTATGGCATTCCATCCATCTGACAGCTGTCTCGCGTCCTGCCACCATACAAGCTGTCGCCCAGGCATCTGCCGTCATACAGTCAGAAGCCACAATAGTTGTGCTGAGAAGAGAGCTCTCGACAGGCATTCCCGTTTTTGGGTTGACAGTATGTGCCACCCTTCCCTTGCCGAGGTCGATAAAATTACGGTAATTACCACTTGTCGCCATACCTGCATCGGTCAGTTCAAGCACACGTACAATCTCAGGAACAACTCCAGGTTTATCTTCAACAGGTTTGTTAACACCTACATGCCACAACTCGCCATTAGGATTTTCACCTTTCACAGCAAGTTCACCCCCTATCTCGACACAATACGAAGTGCATCCATGACTGGCAAGTGCATCGCCAACGACATCGCATGCATAACCTTTTGCAATGGCAGCAGCATCTATCTTTCCACCGACAAGAAACATAGAATCGCCAATTACAAGCAATTGTGTCTTCTCGTAGCCAACAATATGCAACAATGAATCAATTACTGATTGTTCGGGCATACTATCCAATTTGCCATCAGGACCAAACCCCCAAAGGTTAACAAGTGGAGCAACTGTCATATCGAAACAGCCATCAGTCAATCGACTGACCTCCCATCCTTTTATGAACACATTGTATAATAACGTATCGAAAGGAACAGTATCGCCAGCATTGAGACGTGCGAGAGTACTTTGATCGTTAAAAAGCGACAAAGACATGTCAAGACGTTGCAATTCAGATTCGATTATGCCCGACATATCTTCATTGCCATCGTAAGTTATATGATAGACAGTCCCGAAGACCATTCCATCGGAATGTCGGTACTCTTTACGCTTACACATTACGAAAAGCATCAATGCGCACAAAATCAACAATATCAAGGTTACAATATTCTTGAAGGAAAAGATCCTTTTAAGTGTTTCATTCATAATTCAACCATTTTTATTATCTGCCTGCCGGCAGGGTCATTATTAGGATTGGATGAACTGAACAATTTGGCAATCAGTTCTTCTCGCTCCATTTTATCGAATATAGGTTTTACGTTCTGCGAGGCCCTGAATGCCATACGGTCTGCCATCTGAAGTCTAAGTTCGTGGTGGATGTCAATCTCACCACATTTCATACCAGCAATCATCTGGTTTATGAAATCGACTGCATCAATCTTCCCGGCATTCAAAACAGGCTCTTCTGTCACCCTGTACATACGTGGAGCAAACTGCTCGAATGAGAAACCCACTTCACGCAGATCCTCAGAAATCTCTGTAAAAATACACTCATCCTCATCTGAAAATTCAAGAATTTCCTCGAACATGACACCTTGGCCATGCAAACAGCAATCGGAATCAACAATATGATCGTACTCAATCCTATACAATGCCCGAGGGACATCTATCACGGCAAGTCCAGAATGAAGCACAACGCAAAGCCAACGGTTTTTATACCAGATACTTTCGCCTAATTCATTCTTAACACTGATATCAAGAGTCTGCTCGACAGGCGCAGGAGACTGGTGGTGCAGACCTTCAAATATGCTTTCCCAATTACGCATATCAGGTTTTTCGTGTACATTGCCTGTTCTGAAAGGGTTATAATTCCGGTCGAAATTCACTTTAGGCATAGGAGGCACAGAGGATTTATTTTCATTACGGAAAACAGGTATTTCTAATTCATTGCAATCATTCGAAAATTCGAGAGAAGGCGATATGTTAAATTTTCCAAGGGCATTACGAATTGCAACTACTATCATGCTATATATTTCACGCTCGTTTTCAAACTTGACCTCAGTCTTCGTCGGATGAATATTCACATCAACAGTCGAAGGGTCAACAGTCAAATGAATGAAAAACATAGGCACAGCATCACTTGCAATCATACGCTCGTAAGCCTGTATGACTGCACGACGAAAATAAGGGTGCATGATATAACGATTGTTGACAAGGAAATACTGAGGGACACTCTTGCCTGCAGATTCTGGACGTCCGACAAACCCTACTATTTTGACGATGGAAGTATCAGTCTCGACCGGAATCAAATCCTGTCCAAATGTCTTGCGGTTGCGTCCGAACAACTGAATGATACGTTGTTTGAAACTTTCTTCAGAAACATTTATGGCGACATCATCGCCATTATACAACATAAAAGAGACATTTTGGTGAGCAAGAGCAACACGCTGGAATTCCAGAATGATGTTTTTCATTTCAGTTTCATCAGATTTCAGGAATTTTCGTTTAACGGGAGTGTTGTAGAAAAGGTTGGAAACAGTAAAGACAGTGCCAACCTCGCATTCAGCAGACTCCTGACGAGTCACGACAGAACCTTCAATATTGATTGCGACACCAAGCCGGTCAACAGTACGACGAGTCAAGAGTTCAACCTGCGCCACAGCAGCAATAGAAGGGAGTGCCTCGCCACGAAATCCCATAGTATGGATTTCGAAAAGATCCTCGGCACGACGGATTTTGCTCGTGGCATGTTTTTCAAAAGCGAGACGAGCATCAGATTCGCTCATACCGCAACCGTTGTCAATTACACGGATTGATTGGCGCCCAGCAGCACGAATTACTACCTTCACCAACGTAGCCCCTGCATCAACGGAATTTTCCATCAACTCTTTTACAACCGAAGAAGGACGTTGAACGACCTCACCAGCTGCAATCTGGTTAGCAACAGAATCAGGCAATAACTTAACTACATCCATATTGCTCACCACAACCAAAGAAACAACGTTATCAGAATAAGAGCAAATGCCACAATGACAAAACGTATATTCGCCTGACGCGTAGCATGCTGGATATCAGCCTTATCGTCGCCACTAACGTCCATTTTATGTAAGCGACGGAAAGAGCCACGTTTGATAGACGTTTTAAATTCGACAGGATTAGACTTGATACCAAGTTCCTTATTGACCCTGATCTCGCGTTCCTCACGTTCCTCCTTGTCAGGGTCATAATAGATATTAACGTGATTAAATCTCCGTGGTTTCGGAGTATGAAACATCTTCAAACCAAAAGCCATAAGCTATTTAAAATATAATTCACCATCAAAAACGCGAGTGGCCAGTCCTTTCATAAAAACTTTGTCATCCGAAGTACATACTATTTCGAGAAAGCCTCCACTCAACTCGACCGTGACACACGTATCACGATCTACAACACCATTGCAGCAACAAGCTGTCACTGCAGCACAAGCACCAGTACCACATGCCATCGTCTCACCAGAGCCACGTTCCCAGACACGCATTCTAATCCGATTTGCACCGATTTTTTCGACAATTTCCGTATTCACACGGTCTGGAAACAAATCATTATGTTCAAATAACGGACCATATTTAGCCAAATCGAAATCATTGACACCATCCACCATAATGACAAAATGGGGATTACCCACATCAACCGAAGTACCACAAAAGGTACGGTCACCAACTGTTATTTCACGATCAATAAATCCACAACGAACTTCGCCCATATCAACCGTTACAGATGAAACAACACTATCAATGGTCTCGACCCTCAAATTCCTGATTCCACTAAGTGTTTCAATCCGCATTTCATTATTATGTACATAGCCCTCATCAAAGACATATTTAGCTACGCAACGGATAGCATTGCCACACATACGACCCTCGCTGCCATCAGCATTGAACATTCGCATACGACAATCTGCGACAGCAGAACGCATTATCAGCACCAAGCCGTCACCACCGATACCAAAATGGCGATCAGAAACAGTGACGGCAAGTTTAGCTATATCTTCCGGAACAGGATCTCGGAAACAATCAATATAGACATAGTCATTTCCGAGACCATGCATCTTTGTAAATCTCATTATTCTTCAGGTTCAGCCATGTTATGGAATACGTTCTGCACATCCTCATCCTCTTCAATTCGTTCGATGAGTTTGTTCACGCTTTCCATCTGGTCAGCAGGAAGTGTCTTGGTATCACTTGGAATACGGACGAATTCTGAAGTTGTGATTTCGTATCCGTTTTCCTCAAGATACTTCTGAATGGCAGTGTTCTGTGCAAATTCGCCATAGATAATCACCTCGTCCTCCTCCTCGAAAAGTTCGTCAACGCCGAAATCGATAAGTTCGAGTTCAAGATCTTCGAGATTCATGCCGTCTTTCTTTGCAATATGGAACACACATTTGTGTTCGAACATAAATTCAAGCGAACCCTGAGTGCCAAGGTTGCCGCCAAATTTATTGAAATAGCTACGGATATTTGCAACAGTACGAGTATTATTGTCAGTAGCGGTTTCAACAAAGATGGCAATACCATGAGGACCGTAGCCTTCGAAATTAACCTCTTTATAGTCTGTAAAGTCTTTAGATAAAGCTTTTTTGATGGCACGGTCAACGTTATCTTTAGGCATGTTTTCTTTCTTTGCTGTAGCCACCAAGGCACGGAGACGTGGGTTGGTGTCAGGATCACCGCCACCAGCCTTTGCAGCGATTGTGATTTCCTTGCCTAACTTTGTGAATACGCGAGCCATATTGCCCCAACGTTTCAGTTTTCTCGCTTTGCGATACTCAAATGCTCTTCCCATAATATAATTATTTTACTTATTTTCAGCCTGCAAAGTTACAACTTTTTTTGGAAAGTAGAACCGTTTTTTCAAAAAATATATCAATAAAATTCTTTTATCAACTAACAGCAGCACTGACGAAATAAAACTCATAAAAAAAGCGACATCCCATTGGGATATCGCTACATCAGAGAGGTACCTGGCAGAATCGAACTGCCGTATACGGTTTTGCAGACCGGTGCCTAACCACTCGGCCAAGGTACCATACCTTGTTCTTTTTCCGAGTGCAAAGGTACGACTTTTTCCCGACCCACACAAACTTTTAGACAATTATTTTTCTTTTTTTTGTACTTTATTATTCATATCCTTGAGTAAGAAACGATTAAACCCCTTATCTGAACAGTAATAGAGATAGATTTTACGCGCTGGCAGTATGGTTTTCATCTTGTTATAGAACTCATCATCGGCTTTAGCCTGCTCCATTTTCTCAGCATTGATGAGGTCGAGACTCTTCAAATACTGTTCATCGCTCAACGAATCCTTCATCTGATGTTCAAGTTTGCGGAGTCTGGCTTTTGATTTTTCCATTTTTGCTGTATATTCAACGTAAATAGTTTCGAAAGCAGCCTTCTCGGTTTCAGTCAAATCCATCTTGCCGATGATATACTCTTTTCGCTGGGCGTTTTTCTCGGCCATCCATTCACGGGCATGAGGACCTCTCTTTCCATGATTAACAGGACGTTGTGCTACTGATGTAGAATTCTGTGCAAACATGGCTACAGAAAGAGCCATGACAGTCAAAGTAAAAATTGCTTTTTTCATATCATTCATTAAAATTTAGTTGTGCCAATGCTTCTTCAATTTCCCTCGTACCAAGGGCATCGTTCACTTCGTCATAATAAGCCTCTTCTTCGGCAGTTGCAGCGATAATCTGCTCTGCCTGTTCATTAACGTTATTCTGATAGCCAATGACAGTATATATACCTATTACCAATAGAGCTGCAACAGCAACTCCGCTTACGGCAAGACGGATAATACGATGACGATGTGAATTGAGTTGTTCAATATGATTAAGTTCAACAGACACCTCTTCATCATGAATACGACTCATCATTCTCTCTTCGAAACCTTCGAAATAGCCATCAGGAGTCTCAAATGGCAATTTGCGATCTATATTTTCAAATTCAGTTCCCATTTTGCTTTGTTTTTGCAGTTTTGACAATATGAATGGCCGAAAGTTTAATCAGCCAGTAATAATTTTTTTGATTTTTTCTACGGCAATATGGTAAGAAGCCTTCAATGCACCTTCGGATGTACCAGTAATCTCAGACATTTCCTTGTATTCCATCTCATCAAAATAGCGCATATTGAAGACCATTCTTTGTTTTTCTGGTAAAGTCATAATAGCCTCTTGGAACTTCTGCTGCAGCTCATCTGCATCAAAATAACTATCAGCCTCCATACGCTGAATCATAAGATCTTCATAGTCAAGAGGTGTCGATACATTGCGTGCACGCTGCTGAGCGAGAAAAGTCAGAGACTCATTAGTAGCTATCCGATACATCCAAGTATATAACTGGCACTCACCTTTGAATGATTCAATGGAACGCCACACTTTTATGTATGTGTTTTGCAAGACATCATCGGCATCCTCGTGCACAAGAACTATTTTTCGAATATGCCAATAGAGAGCACGTTTGGTAAGCCGCATAAGTTCAGAAAATGCCCGTTCACGCGTTTTCATATTTTGAAGTGACGGAAGCAATTTTTCAATTTCATTATCCATATATTCGATATTATTTCGGAATGCAAAGGTAATACTTTTTCATGAAATAGCATTCATTGGTATGTTGAAAAAATCAAAAAAGTTTTTCAATACGATATTTTGGAAATAACAAAAAAAAGCGTACCTTTGCAGAATGATTTATCAATCAAAAATAGAAAAGGAAGAAATTGGCAAAATGCCAATGTGCTCAATTAGCGGCAGAATAATAGTCATTGATTCGACAGCAGGCATAGACTGTGCCATTTCAGTCCTCAGACAGGCTGGGACAATTGGATTTGACACCGAGACTCGTCCATCATTTGTAAAAGGAGTATTATATAAAGTATCATTATTGCAACTTGCTACACCCACGACATGCTACCTGTTCAGACTGCAGATGATAGGCAAGAACGAAAATCTGAAAGCATTATTGGAAGACCCATCAGTCACCAAAATAGGTCTATCGACACACGATGACTCCCGTTCGTTGCAAAGATGGATGCCATGCCATCCTGCCGGTTTCGTAGAATTACAGAAATATGTAAAACCATTCGGAATAGAAGAGATGTCATTGCAGAAAATTTATGCAATTGTGTTCGGTGAACATATTTCGAAAGCTCAGCAGCTGTCGAACTGGGAAATCAATCCACTTTCTCCTGCCCAACAACAATATGCAGCAATCGACGCTTGGGCATGCCTGAAAATTTACAAACATTTACGAAAACAAATAGAATAATATGATAACCATAACCCTGAAATCAGGAAAGGAAGAGAACATACAAAGATTCCATCCATGGATATTCTCAGGCGCAATAAAGAAATTTTCTGCCGAACCCGAGGAAGGCGAATTGGTACGGATAGAGAGTTCAACTCATGAGTTCCTCGCCCTCGGACATTACCAAATAGGCAGCATTGCAGTACGCATCCTGTCATTCACAGATTGTCTTATTGATAGAGATTATTTCAAAACTAAAATTGAAACAGCAGCCTCAATGCGTCGAGCAATGGGACTGCCTAACGAACGGACTAATTCATATCGTCTCGTTCATGGCGAAGGTGACGGATTGCCAGGATTGGTAGTTGACATTTACAATAATACAGCCGTGCTCCAAGCGCATTCCATTGGCATGCACCTCATACGCGAGATGTTGGCAGAACTGATAGTCGAAACTGTCACCGAAGTGAGAAAAGTATATTACAAATCGGAAGGCACAATGCCACACAAGGCAAAAGAAAAAGCACATGATGGCTATATTATAGGAAATTTCGAACCGACTGACGACATTGCGACTGAGAACGGGTTAAGATTTCATACCGATTGGATAGAAGGACAAAAAACAGGTTTCTTTCTTGACCAACGTGAGAATCGTTCACTGTTAGAGCATTATGCCAATGGCAGAAACGTATTGAATATGTTCTGCTATACTGGTGGATTCTCTTTTTATGCACTGCGTGGTGGAGCCAAAGAGGTGCATTCGGTTGATGCATCAGACAAGGCAATCAACCTCGTCAACAAAAATATAGAATTGAACTACGGCAATGACCCACGCCACGAAGCTTTCGTCACCAATGCGTTCAAATTCATGGAGGATATTGACAATCGTTACGACCTGATTATATTAGACCCTCCAGCTTTCGCAAAGCACAGAGATGCTCTGCACAATGCACTGATTGGGTACCGAAGATTGAACGCATTGGCTTTCAAAAAAATACGTAAAGGAGGCATTTTGTTCACATTCTCATGTTCACAAGCAGTCAACCGCGAGCAGTTTCGCTTAGCAGTCTTTACCGCAGCTGCAATATCAGGACGTCATGTACGAATATTGCACCAACTGACGCAACCAATTGACCATCCAATAAACATTTATCACCCTGAAGGAGAATATTTGAAAGGGTTAGTACTATATGTTGAATGATTATGAAAAAGAATTTTTTATTGCTATTAATGCTCTTGATGGCAACAATATGCCACGGACAAATCGAAAAAATAATCGGAGAATGGTACTCAATTGACGACGAAATCAACGAGCCAGTGTCGATTGTAAAGATTTTCAAAGCCACGAATGGGAAATATTATGGAAAGATAGTTCGGATAACCTATCCTGGTTACGAAAATGCAATTTGCGAAAAATGCAAAGGCGAACTGCATGGCAAGCCGATGAAAGGGATGACAATCATATACGACATGGTCTATGATGCAGAGAAACAACGTCTTGGTGGTGGCAAAGTGCTTGACCCCAACAATGGAAAATTCTATTATGGATTTATTTGGTACGACGTAAAAAAAGGAAAACTCATTCTGCGCGGATCATTAGACAGCCACGGTATATTAGGTCGTTCGCAGGAATGGCAAAAACTATAATGTATGGAACTTATAACCACACACGACGAAATAAAACAGATTGTAGCCAAATTTGGTGCAAAAACCTTTGTAGCCAAACAGATAACAGATTGGTTATACAAAAAGCACATTCATAGCATCGATGAAATGACAAACCTGTCGAAATCATTACGAGAGACGTTATCCAAGGAATGTACCATAGGTATCTGTACCCCGATTTTGTCTGCACACTCTGTTGATGGAACAACAAAATATCTGTTCGAAACATCTCACGGACCAGTAGAGACAGTATTCATTCCTGAAGAAGAGCGAGGAACACTCTGCGTGTCTTGTCAAGTAGGATGCAAAATGAACTGCCAATTCTGCATGACAGGCAAACAAGGATGGAACGGCAACCTCACTGTCACTGAAATCATAAACCAAATAATGTCAGTTCCGGAATCAAAGCAACTGACAAACATTGTGTTTATGGGCATGGGCGAACCCATGGACAATTTCGACGAAGTGATGAAAGCAATTGAAATTCTGACATCAGACTGGGGATTCGGATGGAGTCCGCACCGCATAACAGTTTCAACAGTAGGCATTATACCAACAATGGAACGATTTCTGAAAGAGTCAGAATGCCATCTCGCTGTCTCAATGCACAATCCTTTCTCCAAGGAGCGGTCAGAAATAATGCCAATTGAAAAGCGCTACCCTATCAGCGAAGTCATTGACGTCATACGAAAATTCGATTGGACTCACCAAAGACGCATTTCGTTCGAATACATATTGATAAGCGGACGAAACGACTCACCACGCCATGCAGCAGAGATAATCAGACTCACTAAAGGGCTGGAATGTCGTGTAAACCTCATTCGATGGCATGCCATCCCAGGACAAGATTTACAAAGTCCAGACGAAGTCAAGATGACTGCATTCCGCGACCGATTGACAGCCAACGGAACTACCTGCACAATCAGACGATCGCGAGGAGAAGATATACAGGCAGCATGTGGATTGCTATCTTCAAACCATAAACATATATAATTATGAAAAAACTGTTTTTTACACTAATTGTTGCAGCAACGATGGCAGCATGCTGCAACACCAAGACAGATGAGAATTCCGGAAATGAACTTATTGATTCATCAGCAATCGTTTTGAGCAACATTGCACAACGCAAGTCAGTACGCCATTTCACCAACGAACCCGTTGCAGAAGAGCAACTGAAAGCATTGGCACGTGCCGCTATGGCAGCACCAACAGCATGTAATAAACAACCTTGGGCAATTGTTGCCGTCAACGAACGTGCTCTTCTAGATTCACTCTGCATTGCACTTCCATACGCTAAAATGCTGGAACAGGCACAGGCTGCAATGGTTGTTTGCGGTGATATGGCAAAAACGCTGGAAGGTGATGGACAACAATTCTGGATTCAGGACTGTTCAGCAGCAACAGAAAATCTTTTGTTAGCAGCAGAGGCAATGGGGCTTGGCGCTGTATGGACTGCAGTATATCCTGACAGCGAGAAAATCGCTTCAGTGACTTTGGTATTAAACCTACCATCCAACCTTATCCCTCTTAATGTTATTCCATTAGGTCACCCTACTGGTGAAGATATGCCAAAGGACAAATGGCTTGACGAGAATTTTCACATGAACAGATACTAAGATATACGATGTAACAACTAAAAAAGGAGCTTTCCGTTAGAGAAAAGCTCCTTTTTTTACCATTCTTTTGAGTAATTATTTCTGAGCCAATATCTGTTTGGCCTTATCAAGTATTGTTGTATCGTCAAGAGTCACCCAACCCCCATCAGGACCTGGTTCAATGTGTACACCACATCCCTGACCATTTTCAAACTTCTGAGCACCGAAATAATTTCGAACAGTGTCAGCCTCTATTCCCAACTCATCTGCAATCTTCTGCATACTGCCGTGTGGAAGCGCATCCTTAATTCTGCGCAACTCATTGAAACTAAGTGTCATTGCCATAACCGTAAAAATAAAATTATAGTTAATTTTGATGTTCCAAAGGTAATAATAATTTCGGATATTGCAAAATATTTTACAAAATATTTTTCACATATTCGCCAGCGCCATTGCAATAATTGCAAATACTATAATCAAATAAGTGATACACAACGGCATAACCTGACGATTAGAGAGAATTGTTTTACTCCATATCCAACAAAACAATATATATATCAACCATCCAATAAGCATTCCAAGCAAAGCTCCACATAAGATGTCGCCAAGGTAATGCACTCCAAGATATATTCTGCTCCACATATTCAGCAAAGCCCACGTTGACATCAATACAGAATATATCCAATTTCTGAAAAGCAATGCAGTAAATACAACTATTGACGCTGTGTTTGAAGCATGAGCTGAACAAAATCCGAACATGCCGCCGACATAACCATTCACAATATGCACCTGTCCATCGAGTAATGGCTCATGGGTAGGTCGCAAGCGGCAAACGGTATGCTTGATAAGCGAAGTCGTCTGATCCGCCAACAGAATACAAAGTCCGATACCCGCAATGACAAGCAACATGGTTTTCCAATCATATGTCCTCCATACGATAGCCATCAATACAAGAGCCAAAGGCAGCCATATCCATGTTGACGTAAAGGTAAAAAAGAATCCGTCGCCAAACGACGAATTCCAATTATTTATTGATAGAGTCAACACTCTGTCTAATTCCAATACTCCCATCACATCAAATTATTTCGTAACTTGAAGTTCTGATCCATCCGATATTTCCATCCTCGATACGAACCTCACTCCATTCACCTAATGTTGATTTTACAAAAACTTTAGTACCCTCGTGTATGACAAAAACCTCAGTGCCGCCACTGTCGGGAGTACTTTTAGCCGTTTCGCTTCCAACCATCAAAATAGCAGCCCGACTATTCTCTATCATATTATATGACTTAATCGCATGAAAAACTGACAAAACCGAACAAACGAACATTACAACAAACAATCCGAATCCAACCTTGCGAAGAACAATATTCTTTCCAAATCTGAACAATAGGAAACAAACCATTGCAAGTAGGAATAAAGATAAACTTAAATATGCCCAGACATTCGATCGAAACAACATAGTAATATCCTCATACCATTTAGCAACAAAAAAAGTCTCTATTTTATCAATCTTATCAGTTTTTGTAAGATTTGCAAATTCAAGATTATACTTAATGTCATCATTCGAAGGGTCAAGACGCAAAGCACGTTCGTAAAAAAGAATCGCTTTGCCTGTATAGCCAGCTTTAAGCAATGCATTAGCATAATTATAATACAATGGTGCGGACTCGCCATCAACCACAAGTTTTTCATAAATTGCGACAGCTGACTCATAATCACGTGCTGCATAAGCCTTCTCTGCCTGCTGCCAAAGTGCGTCAATATTTTCTGCATTAATTACTATCGGCAGAAAACACAATATTAATATGTATAACTTCTTCATTTTTTTATTTGGTTATCCAATTCTGATATTACGTCAATTGCTTCACGATAAATTTTGTCCATGGCAGTCTTCACATCACCTACAGGTGCATAACGCTGGAACTCACACTCATTAAGCAATTCAACAAATCCTGCAGTCATTTCTTCAGAGACTCCATACTCGGCAAGACTTGAAGATATATTCTCTTTATTGAGATCTGCAACTGGCATTGACAATTTATCAGAAACATATCCCCAAAGAGCCTTGAGTACTTCGTCATAAAAGACTTCGCGATTTCCAGCACGCCATTCTCTGTCAGCGATTTTCAAACGTTTACGTGCCATTTTATTGGCCTTTCGGTTCTTCATCAGCGCCACATTGGCATTGTCAGCTGCCTGCTTTCGGAACAGTATCACAAGCAATGAAGTAACAATAAGCATAACAAGGAAACTCAGCCAATAGAGTGGATTTTTCACAATAAATGACTCATGCTTACGGATAATAGGTTTTCCAGTATTCAGATAATGGATATCTCTTGCAAGCATTTCGACCTTCTCCTGTTCACGCGCACTAAGTACAGCTTCGCCACTTTCTTCCTCTTCACCATCACCTTTCAAGATTTTAAAATACATATCGCCAGTCTGAAGCGTTTTGTAAGTATGACTGTTCACATCAAAATACGAAAGAGATGCACTTGGGACAGTAAATTCACCATTATGACGAGGAATGACAAGATACTCAATAACCTTTGTTCCAGACTGTCCATTAGCCGAAGTCTTGAAATTATTAGTCACTTTAGGCTCATATGTCTCGAAATCCATTGGAAAATTCAGTTCAGGAACATTGAGTATCTTCATATTGCCAGAACCTGTCAATGTCAGTTTGATAGTGATTGGTTGATTCGATTTGACTTCGGTTGCAGAAACAGTCTTACTCATTTGCAACGAACCTACAATCCCAGTAAAATCAGCAGGTTTTGGTTTTGGTAATGTGGTGACGACAATATCTGTTTTAGTTGTAGAAAGTTCCTTCTGTACATCTTGATACGACTCGAAGAAACTGTCAAAGAAGCTGCGAGACTGACGCTGTACCCTCACACGAACGTCAACCTTGCATTTGAAATGGTCAATTACCAAAGTACCAGCATGTTGTGGAAACAATATACCTTTATATATTTCATATGTCAAATATTGCGAACCGTTATAACTTTCACGTTGCAAACCTCGTTCTTTAGGCAACTCAATTTCCTGCACCATAAAATCTTTAAAATCAGGCAATTTTACATCTTCGAAGCCAACAATATCTTCCTTGGAATACAGTTTATAGGTTACCGATATCGCTTCTTGCTCCATAACTTTAGTTCTTGATATTATCGCTCTTACAAACAACCGGTCAGCAGAAGTGGCACTACCTGCAGAAGTGCCCCCCTGACCACGTCCATTCGAGCCGCCACCACCCTGCGAAGCAGTTGCAGCCTTATCTTCCGGCAAAACTTTAATAGTAAGCGAATTTGAATTGTATTTCTGTCCATCAACAACTATCGATGCAGATGGAATAGTAAACGTTCCTTGGTTATTTGCCTGAATTGTAAATGTATATCTGATTTCTTTAGACGATGAAACTTTTCCGTTAATAATTGTGGTGCTGGAAGATGTAGAGGTATATGGCCCTGCCAAGACTTCGAATCCATTTAGCGAAGGCAACCGAAAATCCTTACCTGCCTCATTGACCGTATATACAAGCTGGAAAGCCTGCCCTGCGCCAATGGTATTTGGTGCCGAAGCCTTGAACGACACACCATCAGCCATCATACAGCCAATTGAGCAAACCACCAAAAATAATGACAATAATACTTTTTTCATACTTACCAATCTTTTTCTACTCTTCGACGTGAACCAGATTTAGCTCTGTTTACTTTATCTTGTGTATCTTTTTCATCTTGTCGCAAAGCCTGAAGAATACGTTCAGCATCCTCTTTGCTCATTTCATTTTCTTTTGGCTGAGAAGGCTGTTGTTGATCTTGATTCTGCTGCTGCTTATCCTGATTCTGTTGCTGTTCGTTATTCTGCTGCTTATCTTGATTCTGCTGTTGTTCGTTATTCTGCTGCTCTTGTTGATTCTGTAACATTCTTTTCGCCACGCCATAATTATAACGTGTCTCGTCATCCTTAGGGTTATTTCGCAAAGCCTGTTTGTATGCTTCGAGAGCTTCTTTCGGTTTTGCAACACGGAGGTATGTATTACCTAAGTTATGATAAATTTTAGCAATACGCATTTTGTCATCGCCAGCGAAATTCAACGTATGAAGATATTGTTTCTCCGCATCGTCAAATTTCTCACGACGATAGAGAGTGTTCGCAAGGTCGTAATTTGCAGCAAAGCTCGAAGGATTACGATCCAAAGCCTTACGATATAAAATTTCAGCCTCGACATACTCTTTTTTCTTATAATGTTTATTACCTTGACTAACCTCACGATATTCATATTGCGCCAATACGGGCAAAGGTAAAATAAACATCAGCAGTATCAAAAAATACTTTCTCATTTCTCGAACAATTTTATCTTACTTAATCTGCCATTCTTACGTCCCAATACAAAGAATTCTGCAACCAGCAATACTAATGCCAGCCAGGCAAGCACATAAAATTTCTCATCATAATTCGAAAACGAAGTGACATCCATCTCCCCTTTCTGCATCTTGTCAATTTCGCCCATCAGCGTACGTAATGCTCTGTTTGAATTGGTTGCACGCACATAAACTCCATTTCCAGCAGAAGCCACCTCACGACACATATCTTCGTTCAACTTTGTAACAACTACATTCCCGCTGCCATCGCGCCAGAAATCTGCACCGCCTTTGACTGGAATAGGCGACCCACTTGGCGAGCCGAATCCAACAACGTTCACTGTTATTCCACTCTCTTCTGCCAACTTAGCGGCAGCAACGGCATCGTCCTCATGATTCTCACCATCAGTGAGCAATATTATTGTTCTGCCAATGTTTTCATTTGTCTCACCGAACGATTTCACAGCCATGTCCAAAGCCGTACCGATGGCTGTTCCCGGTATAGGAACAGAACCTGGATTTATTGTCTGAAGAAACATTTTGGCTGACACATCGTCTGACGATATTGGCATCTGCACATAAGCATCACCAGCGAAAATAATTAATCCTATCTTGTCGTTCGCCATATTGTCTGTAAGTTTCGACAGCATACGTTTTGCATTGTCCAATCGCGTTGGCGAAACGTCAGTCGCACGCATTGAATTTGACACATCAAGTACAAACATTGCCTCAATGCCCTTGGTTTTAGTCATCTCTTTTTTCGAGCCGAATTGTGGACGAGCCACGGCAAATATAAGCAAAACCAATGCCAAGATACACAAGCCGAACTTAATATGCTGACGCACCTTCGACATTTCTGGCATGACTTTTGCCATCAGTTCCTCATCACCAAACCGACGAAGATTACGCATCTTCCTGTAATACACGATAATGTACATAGCCACTAATGCAGCGACTACTATCAGGAGATACAACATATCAGTATTTGCGAATCTGAACATAACGATTTATTTCTTTTTTGGAGGGTCCGGAGTATATGGCGCAGCAGGACTCTGTTTAGGAACAATTGAAATTTTCTTGATTTTTGATTTTTTCTTACCTGCACACACTTGGTAACGAGCAGTATATGATTTCAACACATTGCTCTCCTTTTTGGATGCTTTCCGTCCAACCAGTATTGGGATGTTTTTCAATGGAGCCAACATAGTATCAGCGAAAACAACTGATATTGTAACCTGCGAAGCATAGACTCCATCTACCGCGACTTTGCTGGCAGGTTTCCTGTTACGGGCAAATCCATCAACTTTCAAAATGAATGGTTCTCCGTTTTTTGATTCTACAACAATGGTATGCGACATTGACTGAGCCGTTACATTTACGACTGATACTGCAAATGCCAAAAACAATATTAAATTTTTCATAATGATTATAATTCTCGTAAAACAACATGTTTCAATAACAATTCAAGTATAATAAGCACCACCGCTCCAACAAGGAATGGAAAGAAATCCTCACTCTGCCGGTTATACTCCTTTACCATCAGTTTGGTCTTCTCCATTTTATCGATTTCTTCATATATTGAAGCAAGTTTCTTCGTGTTTGTTGCCCTAAAATAGGCACCACCAGTCATATCAGCGATTGCTTTTAATGATTCCTCGTCTATTTCTACGGGAATGTTTTGATAACGAATTCCGAAAGGCGTCTGCATAGGATATGGAGCCACATCCTCTTTACCTGCACCGATTGTATAGACTCGCACGTTGTATGTCTTTGCAATTTCGGCTGCAGTAAGAGGAGCGATATCTCCACGATTGTTCGAACCATCTGTCAACAATATAACAACCTTTGATTTCGCTTTGCTGTCCTTGATACGATCAACAGCATTGGCCAATCCGAGACCTATTGCAGTCCCATCTTCAATCATTCCGTACTCGACACCTTTGAAAAGGTTTATCAAAGCTGTATGGTCTGTAGTAAGCGGACATTGGGTAAAACTCTCGCCCGCAAAAACCACAAGACCTATATTGTCGTTTGGTCTGCCTGAAACGAACTCAATGGCTACATCCTTAGCAGCTTCAAGCCTGTTTGGTTTCAAATCCTCAGCAAGCATTGTGCCAGAAATATCAAGTGACAGCATGATATCAATACCTTCAGTTGATTCATGGCGCAAGCTGTTACTCGTCTGTGGACGCGCTATTGCTATAACAATCAATGCCACACAAAGGCATCTCATCACAAACAGCAGATGACCAATGTATTTTTTGTAACCGCCTCCATTGAACTTCAGCGGAGCCGCTGTAGATAGTCTTACCGAGGTGTGCAGTCTGGCATGTTTCCAAATGTACCATGCAATCATTGGCACCAAAACAAGCAGCAATAACAAATATTGTGGATTAGCGAACCTCATTTTGCTTAACCTCCTCTTCTTTCTTGGTTTTATGGACAAATGCCTTGCCTTTTTCGAAAGCACGTTCATTGTCGGCTGGCAACGGACTCCATTTCGCAAATTTCACGAGATCGGCAATTTCAAGCACATCTTTCAACATATCCACAGATTCCTTTTCGATATCAATCTGAGTATTCAGTCTCAATTCCCGCAATAAATCTTCAGTAGTCTGTTCTATAGCCGAAATACCATACCGGCGACCTATGTACTCCTTGACTATATCCGTAAGTTGCGAGAAATAATCTTTCGTCCGTCCTGACTGCCAAAGATTTTCATCTCTCAAATGTTCCAATGCTTCAAGTGCTATGACATGAGCAGGACGTTTGTCAATTGGCTTCTGTTCAACTTGACCTGCATCTTTTTTCCGATTCCTGAAATATCTTTCATAAGCCCAAATTGCTGCAAATATCAGAGCCACAAGGGCGACAAAACATGCTACCAATATCCAAAAACGATGCCAATCGAAATCAGCATTTTCAAGTCGTTTGATGTCGCATATTGCATTTGTCGAATCCAACGGTACATCCACTATCTTCAATGTCAAGGGATTGCTCCAGAACGTATCTTGCCCATCCACGACAGCCAATCCGTCCATATAGACTAATGCACTATCCCATCCAGTGATTAGATACGATGCCGAAACACTCATTAGGCTTCCGTTTGCCAATGTATCATAACCAACGAAATCAACCACCTCGATAGCCGAATCAATTGGGGTGATAAAATTTAGTGCCTTGTTTCCTTCGTATTCTGCAGTGATAGTCAGTTTGGTCTGCGCACCAACCCACATTGCCATTGAATCAAACTCAGCCTTCACACGCACATTCTGTCCCCATGCTGAAATTCCAAAGGCAACAAGAGATATCAATATCAGTACTATCTTTTTCATTTTCGCTTGTTAAACAATTGTATAAGGCTCTTCACATAATCCTCGCCAACCATTATCGATACTGCATCCACTCCTGATTTTTTAGCCAGCATATTCAATCTAAACTGACGTTCATTCCAAACATTTCGATACTGCATTCTCAGTTTTTTCGAACCAGTATCCACCAATATATCCTCACCTGTTTCTGAATCTTTGACATATATCAGTCCTACATCAGGCAACTCGGCATCACGACGGTCATAGACCTGCAATGCGACCATATCATGTTTGCGACTTGCTATAGTCACCGCATCATCATAGTTGCCATCATCTATGAAATCGCTTATCACGAAAGCAGTGCATCTCTTTTTTACAACATTTGTAAAGAATTTCAATACACATCCCAAATCAGTCTTACTGCTTTCAGGCTCAAAATCCAACAACTCACGAATAATATATAATATGTGTTTCCTGCCTTTTTGAGGCGGAATGTATTTTTCAACTCTGTCGCTGAAAAATATCACACCAATCTTATCATTGTTCTGAATGGCAGAAAACGCAAGTGTAGCTGCAATTTCGGCTATTACGTCCTGTTTGAACTGTCTGACAGTTCCAAAGTGACGGCTGCCAGATACGTCAATTAGCATCATAACTGTCAGTTCTCGCTCCTCCTCAAACACCTTGACATACGGATGGTTCATCCTTGCCGTGACGTTCCAGTCAATAGCACGGATTTCGTCCCCATACTGGTATTCGCGAACTTCTGAAAAGGTCATACCCTTTCCTTTGAACGCAGTATGGTATTCGCCTGCAAAAATATTATTTGACAGCCCGCGAGTCTTGATTTCAATCTGACGGACCTTTTTTATTAACTCACTCGTTTCCATTATGGAACTTCGACTGCATTCAATATTTCATTAATTATGTTCTCCGAAGTCATATTGTTAGCCTCAGCCTCGTATGTCAGTCCGATACGATGGCGCAAGACATCCATAGCGACTGCACGGACATCTTCAGGGATGACATATCCTCTACGCTTTATGAATGCATAAGCCCTTGAAGCAAGTGCAAGATTTATCGATGCACGTGGCGAACCACCGAACTCTATCATTCCATTCAGTTCTTTCAATCCGTAATCTTCTGGAAAACGCGTTGCATAGACTATATCGACTATGTATTTTTGAATCTTCTCGTCCATATATACGTCACGAACCACCTTGCGAGCCTCAATTATGTCATTTACGCTGAGTAATGGTTTGATGACATCGAAACCACCTTTCAAATGAGCCGAAACCACCTGGCGTTCCTCGTCTTTCTTTGGATATGTGATGACAACTTTCAGCATGAAACGATCGACCTGCGCCTCAGGTAGCGGGTATGTGCCCTCCTGCTCTATTGGGTTCTGAGTTGCCATGACAAGGAATGGCTGCGGAAGCTCAAATGTCTGGTCTCCAATGGTTACTATCTTTTCTTGCATAGCCTCAAGCAATGCACTCTGAACCTTGGCTGGGGCACGGTTTATCTCATCTGCCAGAACGAAGTTCGCAAATACAGGACCCTTCTTAATATCGAATTTTTCGTTCTTCTGACTGTATATCATCGTTCCTACAACATCGGCTGGCAACAAATCCGGTGTAAACTGTATTCTGCTGTAATCAGCATCAATAAGCTGCGCCAGTGTCTTTATTGCCAAAGTCTTTGCCAATCCAGGCACACCTTCAAGCAATACATGTCCGTCCGACAGCAATCCTATCAGCAATGACTCAATCAAATGCTTCTGACCGACAATTGTCTGATTCATTCCCATCATAAGTGCGTCCACAAACGCACTCTGACGTTCAATCCGTTCATTGAGTTCTCTTAAATCTACAGTTTCCATATTTTTTTTCTAATCTTTTTCGCCTGCAAAATTATACTTTTTCTGCCAATGAGAGTGGCAATTTTCAGTTAAATAATGTTGATTTTATACTATTTAACCAGTTTAATACTTTTTAGCCAGTTTACGTGCAAAATCCAATGCCTCCTGACTATTTGGGTCAACTAATCTGCTATCCATCTTAGGTACCTTGATTTTCACACCGGTCGGCAATATACCTGGACTTTTCAGTTTATCACGGTTTGCCTCATAAATATACACCCAAAAATCTTTGCTTCCATAAGATTCAAGTGCATACATCACTAATCTGTCGCCATCTTTTACAGTAATTTCCTTCAGAGTAGCATTGTATGTTCTCGGTATATCGAATACTGATTTCGTGACATTGTCGTCTTTTGATGTTTCTTTTGGCTTTACCGTTGTAGTAGTCTTATTTGTCTGAATTGGTTCATTTGCACTTTTCAAGTTTGATGGAATATTTGTTTGAACTGGAGTTGTAACTTCAACTGTGCTTTTTGTCTCAATTGGTTGTTTAGACTTTTCTGCCACAGTATCATTGCTCTCAATAACCGACTCGCCTTCTTTATTCAAATCCGATCCAACTATTTCTATTATATCTTCTTCGTCTTCGATTTTTACAGTATGAGTTCTCAAATATTCAGCACGTTGATTACGAATTATGATTGTACGTACAAAAACATATACTACGAACAGAACAAACAAAGCTACAATTATCAACAACGCTGCCAGTATCGTCCGTTTAACCTTACTATATCTATGTACATGGACAGGTGTGCCCTCTTCTTTAGATTTTTCTAAAAGTTCCACTTTAACATCATACTTTTTTTCCTTTGCTGCAGGTCTATAAGTATTCACACGAACTTGCATTCTTTCCTCCATCGGGTCTTTTTCGGCAGCAGTTTCAATATCATTTTCAACTGCCGACATCTGCGCAAGTATTGATTTCAGTTCTTCAGCATCTGAAGCAAGTTTTTTCATTGCTTCCTCGTTGATTCCATCACCTTTTTCCTCAGGTTCCAGTTCTTCTCTATCAATAGTTTCAGAATTATCCAACGAAGAATATTCGTTGTTATCATTAAGATGTGCAATTGACAGATGACTGAGCGGAGCATTCACCATCTCGGCGAAATCATTGTCAGGAGTAAACGTAATCTTGTTATGAGCTGGTATCTCAATTTCCTCACCGTTACGGACATTGACGCTTTTTCGAGCCTTGACTTCAATCATCTTGAACGTACCCAATCCCTTGATTTTCACCACCCCGTCTTTCTTCAGACCATCAATTATTGTATTGGATATTACGTCTTTCAAATTTTTATCTATCATACGATTATTTTATTTCTTTTTTTACTTTCTGTATAGGTTTGAAAGCTACTACCATTTTAGGAGGAACAAGCATCTTCATCTTTGAGCCTGGGTTGACAATCGTCCTCTGATCTCGCATTCGAGTCTCAAGATAACCTACACCATCAATCTGCGCCACCTGTTTCTCCACAACATCACTCTTCAGTTCGCTCACCCATTGTTCCAGAATCTCAGTCGCTTCCTTTTGCGTCTTGCCAGTTCGTTCGGCAATTGCAGCAATAAACTCCTTGTTGTTCATTTTATCATTTATTTCTTATCCCTGTTACATCAAACTCGTTGCTTTCCGTAATCAGCACATTATAAAATTCCCCGACCTTCATGTCAACCTCTCTTTTCACGAATACCTCGCAATCCACTTCAACCGAATCCCACTCTGTCCGTCCTACCATCCATTCTCCCTCCTCTCGGTCAATAAGTACTCTTATTGTTTGCCCGACCATGGCATGTTGCAGCTCCGCCGTTATCTCCTGCTGTACTTTCATCAACTGACTCAACCGACGTTCTTTCTCATCCTCAGCCACATCGTCACTGTAATGCATAGCCGAATATGTTCCCTCTTCCTCGCAATATGCAAATGCGCCCATTCTCTCAAATTTCACCTCACGTACAAATTCCATCAATTCATTGAAATCATCATCCGTCTCACCTGGAAAACCAACCATGAGCGTTGTCCTCAATCCTATTCCCGGAACCTCATTGCGCAGACGCCTGACGAAAGCCATTGTCTCGGCTTTTGTAATGTTTCTGTGCATTCCGTCCAGTACATTGTCGGATATGTGTTGCAATGCGACATCAAGATACTTACAGACCTTTCTGTTGTCGCGCATAACTTTGAGCAGGTCGTATGGGAAGTGTGTAGGATAGGCATAATGCAACCTTATCCACTCTATTCCCTCAATTTCCGAAATTCTTTCTACGAGTTCCGGCAGCAATCCACGGTGTTCGAGATCCATTCCATAATATGTCAGGTCCTGCGCTATGAGCAACACTTCCTTCACGCCCTCAGATGCGAGCCAGCGCACTTCGTCCAATATTTCGGCCATCTGTCGCGACTTATATTGCCCTGTTATCAATGGGATTGCACAATATGAACATCGTCTGTCGCAACCCTCGGCTATCTTGACGAAGGCGTAATGCCGTGGAGTCGTCAGTTCGCGTTTCCAACTGGCTTCTATGCCTTCCACTATGTTTGTCCAGTCGAATTTGCCATAGAAAGCATCGACTTCCGGAATTTCCTCTGCCAGTTCCTTGCGATACCTCTCGCTGAGGCAACCCATCACGTATAGCTTTCCTATCCGGTGTTGTTTCTTCAGTTCAGCGAGTTCGAGAATCATGTTGACGGACTCCTCCTTTGCATCGCCTATGAACCCGCAGGTATTCACGACCACAATCTCGCCATTAGGTTTTTCGGCATCAATCTCCACGTCATAGCCTTTTCCCCTGAACATGGACATCAATCGTTCCGAATCGACCAGGTTTTTCGAACAGCCGAGCGATATGATATCTACCCTGTTTCTTTTCATCAGAACAGCGTCTTTACGAATTCTTCCTTGTCAAACACCTGCAGATCCTCTACCCTTTCGCCGAGACCTATATATCTGACTGGTATCTTGAACTGGTCAGATATGCCTAATACCACGCCACCTTTGGCAGTTCCGTCCAGTTTTGTAATGGCGAGCGAAGTAACCTCCGTAGCCTTTGTGAACTGTTTTGCCTGTTCGAAAGCGTTCTGACCTGTCGAGCCATCGAGCACTAACATCACATCATGCGGAGCATCAGGAACGACCTTTTTCATCACGTTCTTGATTTTCGTCAGTTCGTTCATCAGCGCTATCTTGTTGTGCAAACGACCGGCAGTGTCTATTAGCACCACATCGGCATCGTTCGCCTTTGCTGATGCCAAAGTATCGTATGCCACAGATGCAGGATCAGCTCCCATTGACTGTTTTACGACAGGACAGCCAACTCTTTCTCCCCAGACCATCAACTGCTCAATTGCCGCTGCCCTGAAAGTGTCGGCAGCACCGAGATAGACTTTTTTCCCTGCCTGCGCAAACTGGTAGGCAATTTTCCCAATAGTCGTCGTTTTGCCTACTCCGTTCACCCCAACCACCATCACGACAAATGGTTTACATGGCAATTCATCTTCGAAATTCAGTATTTTTCCAGAATTATTTTCAGACAGCATTTCACTAACTACCGAACGAATAGTCGCGTTCAGTTCAGTTGTACCAATATACTTTTCGGTGCTTACTTTCTGCTGCAGGCGGTCGATTATCCTCAGTGTAGTATCCACCCCGACATCCGAAGTTATCAACGCTTCCTCCAAATTATCAAGCACTTCGTCATCAACTTTATCTTTTCCCGCCACAGCTCTGGTTATCTTTTGGAACACATTTTCTTTTGTTTTCTGCATTCCGTTTTCCAGCACTTCCTGCTTCTCTTTTTTGCCAAACAATCCCAAAAAAGCCATATAAATCCCATTTTAATTTAGACGGCAAAATTACAACAAATTCTCCACATCAACAAATATTTCGACAAAAAATTTTTTCATCCGACAAATAATTCGTACCTTTGCACCCGAAAAGTTACTGTTATTGTTATGTGCCGTCTTTTCCGTACTTATTCTGTTGTATTTGCATTGCTGATAACCATAGTCTCGGCTGAAGCCCAGACCACAGAGGAATTCCTTACAGGACGCTTCGATCCTGACACCTGCATGCAATTTATTAAGATAGATACTGCCTACTGTGAAAACGATTCAATGTACATCCAGACAGCTGTTTACCGTGCGTTCTTAAGAATGTACTATGCAGCCCTTGATGAGGGTATCAAGCTACGCATAGTATCGGCCACCAGGTCTTTCAAGCGTCAACGTTCAATTTGGGAAACGAAATGGAACGCTCTCCAATATGACGGCATTACTAAATGCCGCGAAATACTCAAATACTCATCCATGCCGGGCACTTCACGACACCATTGGGGCACAGACATTGACCTATGTTCCACCGAGAATTACGATTGGAGAACCCCTGAATATCAAAGAATACTCAAATGGCTGAAACTAAATGCTCCTCGGTTCGGATTTTACATGCCATACAACCATTCCTACTACCGCACTGGCTATAAATACGAGCCATGGCATTGGAGTTACTACCTTTTTGCCGATGAATATACCGATGCTCTCGCAGAGTTGATACCAGACTCTAAAATTAGCGGATTCTCGGGTGCCGAACTGGCTTCTCAGCTACGCATCGTACAAACATACGTCCTTGGCGTAAAAAACCCTCCACATTTCCGCATGAGGCCTATGACCGTGCCATACGTTGAAGATTATTACTGATTTATGATATATGATTATTCTTGTTACTGGAACCTCCTCAGGGTTTGGGAAAGCAATCAAGGCTGAACTCGAACGACGTGGACATATCGTCTATGGCACCTCACGCCGAGGTTCGGACAATCCTGCCGACCGCACACTCCAGCTCGAAGTGCGCAACCCAGAGAACTGCCAGCAGGTGGTCGATTATATCGTCAACCGCCACGGGCAACTCGACGTGCTCATCAACAATGCCGGTTTCGGACTTGGCGGAGCCGTTGAGCTCACCTCGCCTGACGATTTCCGTCTGCAGATGGACACGAACTTCTTCGGGTGCGTCAACATGTGCCGTGCCGCACTCCCTGTGATGCGTGCACAGCGCCGCGGCAGGATTCTCAACTTCTCGTCCATTGCCGGACGCTTCGCCATTCCGTTCCAGGGACCTTACAGCTGCTCCAAATTCGCCATCGAGGCTTTCAGCGAGTCGCTCGTCCTTGAGACTGCACAGTTCGGCATCGATGTGCTTTGCATCGAACCTGGCGACTTCTCGACCGGCTTCACAGCAGCACGTCTCAACAGCGAAGCCTCTGCCGCCGATCCAGATTACTCAGCATCGTATGCCCGAGTCCGCAAGAACTACGAGGACGACGAGACCATCCGTGGTGCGAAACCTGAATACCTTGCCCGCCGAGTTGCGCGTCTGGTCGAGGCACACCGCACATCGTTTCATAACGTCATCACTCCCAACCCTGTGCAGCACCTTTCGGTCTTTCTCTCCCGCATCGTGCCTACGAAACTCTTTCTGCGAATAATTGCTAAATTCTATAATGTATAAACTGATATGGTACTTTTGAACATTGGAATACAGGAAATCTTAGTCATTGCGCTTATTGTCCTGTTGCTCTTCGGAGGGAAGAAGATTCCCGAACTCATGCGAGGTCTCGGCCGTGGTGTACGCTCCTTCAAGGAGGGTATGAACGGCATTGACAAGCCTGACGAAGAGAAGAAAGATGATGGACAGCAACCAAAATGACCTGACTTTCTGGGATCATCTTGACCTGCTGCGAGGCACGCTCATCCGCTGTCTCGCTGCAGTAGTATTGTGTTCCATAGCTGCTTTCTGTCTGAAAGACTGGCTTTTTGCATTGTTGTTTGCTCCTTCGTCAAACGACTTCATCACCTATCGCCTGCTCGGCACTGAGCCGTTCACCATCCGTTTCATCAATACCGAACTTGCCTCGCAGTTCATGATGCACATCGAGGTCTCGCTCCTCGCTGGCTTTGTCGTCGCCTCGCCCTACATACTGGCCGAAATCTACCGTTTCATTGCTCCGGCGCTGTACGAGAACGAGCGTCGGCATTCTGTCGGGATAACGGCTTTTGCAGTCCTTCTGTTTATGGCAGGCATAGTGCTGACCTATTTCGTCATATTCCCCTTTGCCTTCCGTTTCCTTGCCACCTATCAGGTCAACGACCTTGTGGTGAACCAGATATCGCTCAGGTCGTATATCTCGACCCTGCTGATACTCTCGCTGATGATGGGTCTTCTGTTCGAGATGCCGGTCCTTGCCCTCGTCCTCTCACGTCTCGGTCTTATTTCAGCCGGAACTCTTCGCCGCTACCGCCGTCATGCCATAGTCGTACTTGTTGCACTTTCAGCTGTCATTACCCCTACAGGCGATGCCTTTACCCTGCTGCTCGTCTCGCTGCCTCTCTACCTGCTTTACGAATTCAGCATTATGATTATCAGGAAATAAGACGTAATGGACTAGTCCGAAATATATTGATACAAACGAGGGGGCGTTATATTACGCCCCTCGCTTGTATTTCTCAGTCTTCTCGTACTGTTGTGTCTCGTCGTTGAAAGATATGTATCCTCGGTGAACCCAGACTCGAAGCATACGGCTGGTGCCTTCTGTATCAAGGTTTGCTTGCTTGCGCATCTGTTGGGCATCTGCTGTGGCAAATGTATCTGGCAGACGGGTTAGCATATTCACCCTGCCTGATTGTTTTTTCGGACGAGAAGCATTGCGTGCATCTTGTATCGCCTCGCCAAAGAAGTAGTTCTTGCACCATAGGTCGTAATCCAACGACCATTCGCAAAACTCGTCTATCGACTTATCCCAAGTCATGTCGTTGGCGATGTAGAGCACCATTGCCTTCATATATGCAATAGTTACAGCACGATAGGCGAACTCTTGATATATAACATCCTCGGTCTGCAGGGCTATCTCGGTGCATTTCTGCTGCAGGCGTTTTGCCATTGTCAGGGCTTGCGGGCATGAGACTTCGCCTTTGCAGAGGTTCAGGTTTGTGATGTAAGGTTTCAACTCTGCCGCATACTGCTCATCGTAGTCGCCGTACTTGAACTCTTTCGACTCATCATTGATTATCGTGCAGAAATTCACACGGGAGAGCGTACCGTCTATCAGACGATTGCGGAAGAAGTCACGACCCTTCTCGATTGTAGAAGAGGCATTCCAATTCCAGCGCAGAGGCAGC
Source organism: Paludibacteraceae bacterium (assembly GCA_024399575.1). Lineage (GTDB taxonomy): Bacteria > Bacteroidota > Bacteroidia > Bacteroidales > Paludibacteraceae > Aphodosoma. The sequence continues at coordinate 1,118 of JAKSNT010000018.1, read as the reverse complement.
AAGGCAGTTATGGATTGCAAGCCAACACGCTCTTGACCATACGTGCCGTTGTCGAAGCATAGGCAGATGATTTTACCAACGTCTTTTGTGCCGTTTGTCTGCAGCTGCTTAAGCAGGTCAAGCTCCTCAAGGTTAGTGTAGATATACTTGCCGTTGGCGTCTTTCAGTCGCTGCACGAAGGCAGCGTTGGTCATGTCTGTCACGAGCATCTGAACACACAAATCCTCTGGACGTTTAGGTTTCTCCTTGTTCGAGCCTTTTGTGCCTACCGAGTCTTTCCACTCCTGTTCACGACGGCGGTTGATGTCATCACGCTCCTTGATGTCCGCCATGATGTACTCAATAGGCTTGTTGACCGAGGCTTTGCCAGAACTTTGACGTGCCATGTTCACGCACATGAAGGTGGCCTCCTTCTTCGTGCCGTCTATCAGGCGGAAATTCACCTCCGAGAGGTGGGTGGCGAGTGCAGGGAAGACACCATGAGCAACCGAAGGACGGCAGACCTCAGGCACGTTCTTGATAAGATGCCTTATCAGTTTCGGCAGCTTATCGGGCATCCGTGGTGGCTTGTCCCACGCCTCCATGCCCCGCAGTTCCGCCCCAGCCCCTGTGCCCCGCAGTTCCGCTGCGGGTTTAATAGCCCCCGTGTCCCGCTGTTCCGCCGCAAGGTTAACCCTCGCCATCTCAATCGCCTTCAGCATCAGGTTGGGGATGTTGCGCACCTGATTGCGGCTGCAGGCACTCTTGATCGTCGCCATCCAGCGTTGCTCGTTCTCGCCGTAGGTAGGCAGGATTTTGGCAATCCACATCGGGTCGTCGTTGCAGATAGAGCGCAGCATACATGCCATCGAGAAGATTTGCGTATTACGGTTACCGTGTTCCGGTTTGCCTCCATAAAGCGTTTCGAGGGCATCGACGATGGCCGTATAAGGCACACCCTTGTAGGTCTCTTCATAAACGACGGATGTCGGAGATGTATTGCCCCTACAGGGCGTTTGTGGGGTTATATCATTGCCACCCAGGGCGTTGCCCTGGGCTATGTTGTTTTGCCCTTTCAGGGCGTTGGCATTAGTGCCATTATATTGACCATTGGCGGTGGCATCATGTTGTCGCCCTGA
>JAKSNT010000017.1 GCA_024399575.1 Paludibacteraceae bacterium | reverse complement strand
GCCCAACAACATATATTGTCAGGCATTTCTCAAGTGGTCCCACTAGGGCTTGAACCTAGGACTCCCTGATTATGAGTCAGGTGCTCTAACCAACTGAGCTATGGGACCAATGCTTGTTTTCCAAAAGCGGTGCAAAGGTACAACTTTTTTGCGACCCAGCCAAACATTTTACGAAAAAAATGGCAGGCTTTTTCAAACCTGCCATCAATCAACACATTACGATACGATTATTTACCGAAATATCTCTTAAACAGACCTTCAAAACCCTTTCCGTGGCGTGCCTCGTCCTTAGCCATCTCGTGTACAGTGTCGTGAATTGCATCGAGATTTGCCTTTTTAGCATTTGCCGCGATCCTCATCTTGTCGGCACAAGCACCAGCCTCGGCATTCATTCTCTTCTCAAGGTTAGTTTTTGTATCCCATACAACATCACCGAGCAATTCGGCGAATTTAGCACAATGCTCAGCCTCCTCGAAAGCATAGCGTTTGAAAGCCTCGGCAATCTCAGGATAGCCCTCGCGGTCAGCCTGACGGCTCATAGCAAGATACATTCCAACCTCGGTAGCCTCGCCCATGAAATGAGCATTGAGGTCTTTGATCATCTCCTCGTCAGTTCCCTCTTTGGCAACACCGATAACATGCTCAGTTACGAAATTGAGTTCACCCTCTTCGAGTTTCTCAAATTTCTCTTTAGGCTGTTTACACTGTGGGCACATCTCAGGTGCCTCTGGTCCTTCGTGTACGTATCCGCACACTTTACAAATCCATTTCATAATAATAGTATTTATATTAAAGTTATTGTTTTGATGCGCACTCGGGACAAATCCCGTAATAATACACATCGACATTCTCCATTTCGAACCCCTCAGGCAGTTGTCGCTCCATTCTCGGCATCTCGATATCGAATATCCTGCCGCACCTGCTGCACTTGAAATGTGCATGATCGTCAACGCAGATGTCGTATCTTACGTTTTTCTCGTCTATCACAATAGCCCTTACAGCTCCATTCTCCTCAAGAGTCTTCAGCACATTATATATAGTGGTCCTGCTGAGTGTGGGCATTTCCGGACTCAGCGCCATGAAAATATCGTCAGCAGTAGGATGACAGCGATGTTCAATCAAATATTTCACAACCTCTGTCCTCTGCACCGAAGGCCTTATCTCGTGCCTTTCAAGTATTTCTATTGCATTTTGAAGCGTTTTCAAGATTGTAATAATTACAATTCTAAATCAGTTGCAAAGTTACGAATAAAATTTCAATCCACCAAACAAAAAATAATAAAAAACATATACAACTTCTCAAAAAAATTCGTACCTTTGCAAGCCAAAAGAAGAATGAAAATAAAACAACGAATATAATGAAAAAGGTAGCAATGGTTACTGGCGCGACATCTGGAATAGGACGCGCAACTGCAATCCAACTTGCCGATGCTGGCTATAATCTCATTATCACTGGCCGCCGCAACGACAGGCTTGAGGAACTCAAAAAGATGTTGAACATAACTTACAAGTCGGACGTTGTGGCACTGGCATTTGATGTTCGCATAGACAAAGAGGTTCAGGAGGCTGTTGGCTCGCTGAAGGGGGAATGGCGAAACATAGACGTGCTTGTAAACAATGCCGGACTTGCTGTGGGTCTTGATCCGCTGAACGAGGGTGTGATTGACGACTGGGAGCGCATGATTGACACCAATGTCAAGGGTCTGCTCTATGTCTCGCGTGCAGTAACTCCGCTGATGTGCGAACGCAAATGCGGTCATATCGTCAATATCTGCTCCACCGCAGGCAAGGAGGTCTATGCAGGTGGTAATGTATATTGCGCAACGAAACATGCCGTTGACGCCATCTCGAAAGGAATGCGTATAGATATGTTGAAATATGGCATCAAGGTGACCAACATCTGTCCAGGTGCAGTCGAGACTGAATTCTCGCTCGTGCGTTTCAAAAACAACAAGGAACGTGCCGACCGCACATACGAGGGCTACAATCCGTTGACTGGCAACGACATAGCTTCGCTCATCCGTTTTGCAGTCACTTTGCCCGACAATATCTGCATCAACGACCTTGTCGTGACACCAAAAGCTCAGGCAAACGCAACAAATATCTTCCGTGGCGAAAAGTAAAAAGAAATACTACGTCGTCTGGCGTGGACGCGAGACAGGCATCTTCACATCATGGGATGCCTGTTTTCGTTCCGTCAACAACTTTCAAGGGGCGCTCTTTCGTGGTTATTCCACATGGGAAGAAGCACATGACGCACACCTCAACGGCTATTGGCGTGAAGTAGCAAAAAACAAGGCAGACACACCCGCCACCGAGGTTATCCGCCATTCGTTTGCAACAGATGCCGTGCACAATGCAGACGGCACATTTTCCTATTTCATCACCGACCTTGAACAGTCGAGAACCATCTATCGTTCGCCGTCATTCCACGACTCCAATCTGAATGTCTGCCGGTTTCTGGCGATAGTCCATGCTCTTGCCATCCTCACCAAGACCACCGACAATCGTCCTGTCTATTCACCATCGGCGACAGCCATATCGTGGGTTTCGCGTCGCGAGTGCCGTACGTCGCTCTGCCGTACGCTCGGCAATACAGTCACGTTCGACCTAATCATCCGTGCCAGCCGTTTTCTTACCGATAATCTGATGCCTAATCCTGTTCTCAGGTGGGAGTCAGAATCCTGGGGCGAAGTGCCTAATATTTCCTGTTCAGAATCTCGCTCATGACGACAGCCTTTCGCATGTCGCCAGCCGTCAGCCTCGATTCGTCACCTTCAGATTCAGTCAGTTTAGTTTCAGGCTCAGCCTTTTGCTGCTTTACCTCCTGTTCGTTGTGGGATTTGTGAAGACGGGGCTCAAGATCATCCCTCGTCATCTCCTGCTCCATCTGTGTCTGCTGCTGCAATTGCTCTTCAGGCATCTGACCGTCGTCAGCCTTAGACTTAGTTTTTGCCTGTAGCCTGCCCTTCTTGATTGCCGACGATATGATTGAGAATAATACAGCGATTACGATAACCAATACCGATCCTGCCGAAAATAACATTATTGATGCCATACTATATTATTTAGAATATTTGCTTTCGCCTGTCGAAGTCTCAATGAATGAAAGCCCACTGGACTGTCCCATTATACCCCTGCCAGATGCAACAGAGCACTTAATTCACCCAGCCCTCCTTGTCGAGGTTTCGATAGTTCAATGCCTCGCCTACGTGCATTGCTTCTATCTGTTCAGAACCTGCAAGGTCTGCGATAGTCCTTGAAAGTTTCAATATCTTGTCGTATGCCCTTGCCGACAACCCAAACTTGGTCATTGCCTTGCTGACCATTGACTGACTGCGCTCATCGAGCACACAATACTTCCGTATCATTTTAGGAGTCATCTGTGCATTGCAATATACACCTTCGATGTCGCTAAACCTTGCAGTTTGCACTGCCCGCGCCCTGACGACTCTCGTCCTGATTTCTGTTGATGACTCTGCCTCCTTATTAGATGTAAGTTCATTGAACCGTACAGGAACTATCTCGATATGCATATCAATACGGTCAAGCAACGGTCCGGATATTTTCGACAGATAACGCTGAATCTCGCCCGGTGTACACTTGCACTCGTGCGTAGGGTCGTTGTGATACCCACAAGGACATGGGTTCATCGATGCAACAAGCATAAACGATGCAGGGTATTCCACTGTTAGTTTCGTGCGGCTGACAGTTATCTTGCGATCCTCCAAAGGCTGCCGCATCACCTCAAGAACCGACCGCTTGAACTCTGGCAGTTCATCAAGGAACAACACTCCGTTATGCGCCAGCGAAATCTCACCAGGCTGCGGATAGGAACCCCCTCCGACAAGTGCAACATCAGAAATAGTATGGTGCGGACTGCGGAAAGGACGACGTGTGATGAGCCCTACACCTTTATCAAGTTTTCCAGCCACAGAATGAATCTTGGTAGTCTCAAGTGACTCCTCAATGGTAAGAGGTGGCAATATGGTAGGGAAACGCTTGCTCATCATGCTTTTGCCTGCCCCTGGAGGTCCAACCATCAATATGTTGTGCCCTCCAGCTGCAGCTACTTCAAGTGCCCTTTTCACTGACTCCTGACCTTTCACTTCGGAAAAATCGACACCGAAATTGTCATATCCGTTGTCAAATTCCGCCTCTAAGTCTATCCTCATTGGCTCAATCAAAGTCTCGCCATTCAAAAACCCTACAACCTCAGTGATGTTATGTGCTGGTATCACGTTCAAACCGTCAACAACAGCAGCTTCCATGGCATTCTCGGCTGGCAGGATAATTCCCTTGAACCCTTGTTCCTTAGCTAAGATAGCCATAGGCAAAGCCCCCTGGACAGTCTTCAGTGACCCGTCAAGCGACAACTCGCCCATCATCAGGAAATCCTCCAACCGCTCGTCGCTCACAGAACGATTGGACGCCTGCATACCTATCGCTATTGGCAAGTCGTAATACGACCCCTCCTTTTTGACATCAGCAGGAGCCATATTTATTATCACCGGTTTGCTTGGAACAGCGAGGTTATTGTATTTGATAGCCGAAAATATACGTTCGCGACTCTCCTGCACTGCCTTGTCAGGCAAACCAACCAAGGCAAAACCAGTAGTTGATTCGTTGACCTCAATCGTCACCTTTATCGCTGATATTCCACTTATAGCAGCACCATATACCTTAACTAACATACACCATAAATTGTAAAAAAATCAGTTGCCATGACTTTAGTCACTCGGCAACTGATTAATAATATCAATGTTTTACTTTAATGCATTCAGAGCATCACTGGTCTGTTTCAGCAATGCATCGACAGTGACATCTGACCCTGTAGCATTACGCATCCAATGGTTTGGCGTCAGACGACCACCCTTATAGATACGAAGAACCTCCTCACCGAGATTCTTGCCAGCGAAATGCTCCTCCAACTGTGCCTCTACAAGATTTCCATAAGCATAATTCGACAGATACAACGGATAGGAAATCATGTGAGAATAAACTGCCAAGACAGGCGAATCCTTAACTCCGAAATATGGCGCATAGTATTTATTCCAGACATCAACGGCTATATTCATTACCTCAGCCTTGAGTTCAGCTGCTGTAGCCTCCTGATGGTCGTAGAGCCAACGCCATGTATATAGGTCAACAAGCGACACTCCCATCATCTCATAGCCATTCCAGAAAATGTCAATGGTATTCATAGCCTCTGCCTTCGCATCCTTCGACGTGATGCCAAGCAACTCGAGGTCGCGCTTTTGGAACACGAAAGCCAATGCCTCGGTGAATGCCGTAGATGGCACACGAGCCATAGTGTAATAATCAACATCCTGAATGGAGATGGTCTGCTCTACATTATGACCAAACTCGTGACATGCAATGTTGTAGCCAAGGTAGTCGAAACCATCAGGCTTGATGCGTGTCCTGAGTCGTGAAGGCTCGAATTTGGCCTGTGATGTCCAAGCATGACCTGCACTGCGCGAAGCATCGACCTCAACCTTCGACTGAATGAACTCTGCCTTCTCGCGAGGGAAACCGAGCTTCACCAATATGTTTGCCATGTCAGCCTTGAAAGCTGCATTGTCTGGATAGAGCTTACGGGTCCTGGCTGAAAGCTCGTCGGCATTAATAGTACTGCGGGTCTTGAAACCATCGTACCAGATGTCGTAAGGACGAAGATCCCTTCCGAGACGTTCCCTTACCAATGCAACGACATTCCTTGCCTCGGCAGAAGTAAGATATGCAGTAAACATCTCCTCTATCTCCTTGTCGGAAACTTCCATGTCGTGGTCAAAGGCACGCGCTATAGCAGTAGGATAGGCTGGAGAATACTTGTCCATGGCACGACAGGCATGGAACTGGTTGAGGAGGTGCTGGTAACGCACGTCTGCCTCGCGCTCAGCCTCTATCTCCTTACCTTTGAGGTCGGTAACCTTGTTGGAAACAGGATACCAAACATACTCCTCGGAGTTTATGACACATGCTGGGATTGTCTGGTCGATGATACGAAGCATTATCTGATAAATCATCTCCTGTTTCTCGCGTGCGAGCGCAGAAGAGTCAGCATAGTATGTCTTAAGCTCGTCGCGGAGGTTCCAGTGCGAAATGAGCGACATCCCGTCTGGGAACATCTGCTCGCCCTTCTCGTTGCGAACCTTGCCCATCTTGATATCGTAACTCTCGATGTAGGTGCCAGCCTCGGAGTTTGCCTTGGTGAACGCCATTGTGAGGTTCGCAGGTATCCTGCTGGTAAACCAGTCAGCCATACGCGCGTATGCCCACTGTTCGCGCGTCCAACTGCCACCCATCGCATTCTTCTCGTCAAGAGTGTATATAGGGAAGTTGAGCAGTGCGACAAACGCTATCTTGCTCGCAAACATGTCGTCAGTGAAATGAGCCAGAGGATCGTATGCGGCAAACATGTCATCAATAGCCATCAGCGTGTCGCCTGGGACATGCAACGGGAACATAAAATCGACGTATGTCATGTCGCCATGTCCACGAAGACACTCTATATGACGGTCAATCTTGTTGAACAATGTATGGCGAGCCGCAGAATCGGCAACATAATGTCTGGCACAGAAATCTACAAACTCCTGCTCCGTGCCATCCTCAGACATCCACATAGAAGCGGCACTGCGGACACCACGCTCGACCATCTCAATGTCAATCTCGACAGGTTCAGCTACAATACGCTGAACGGCAGAATCAATATACGCTTCAGATATAGATGACATACTCTCGTCCTCCTTTACAGCCTCTTCTTTCCTGCCACATGCAGCCATCATAACCACAGCAGCAAATAAAATAAATAATTTCTTCATATCTTGTTATTTTTGGAATTGCGAAATGCGTTTCATCACCGCAAAGACAAACCAATCAGGGAGATGCTTAATAATAAAGACAAATGGCCCATTAATCAGTCCCGGAACGACATGCTTCCTGCCACGGAACAATGCCTTAAGCGCCTTCTTGACAAGACGTTCAGGAGTCATGCTGACATGCAAGGCAACAGCGAGTTTCCTAAGATTGGGAGCAAGACCATAGAGAGCAGTGTCAACAGCACCAGGACATATAGCCGTGACAGTGACCCCAAAAGGTTTCATCTCGTACCACAACGAACGCGAAAAGTTCAGTATATACGCCTTAGACGAATTATATACATTTATGCCCGGCATGGTCATCCAGGCTGACATAGAACTCATATTCAATATATAGCCATGACGTTTTTCAGCAAAATACTGACCGAAGACATGGCACATCTTGGTCACAGCCATGACGTGAAGACTGAGCAGCAACTCGACGCGCCGCCACTCGGTATTAATAAGCTGATTGAAGAAGAAGACACCTGCATTGTTCACCAACACCTCAAGGTCAAGACCATTCTCACGTACGTATGCCAACAGTTCGTCAGGGGCAGCAGGGTCGGTAAGATCCTTGTACATAGTATGCACCTTGACACCGAAATCCTGACTTATCTCCTCTCCTGTCTCGGCAATCTCCCTCTCCTGGTTGGAGACAATGAACACATCGTATCCCTGACTCGCCAACTCGCGCGCATAGCATCTTCCAATACCAGAACTGGCTCCTGTAATCAATGCGTACATATCATTCAATGCTTTTCGGCCTCGTCAACCTCACGCTGGAGTCTGGCAGGCATATCCTTTACATCGCAATGACATTTCATTTCGAGGGTGTACATACGACCTATGCAGTAATTAGAATGCTTGCAGCCGTTGCAATATTCTCCATCAGTAGCCTTCATCTTGTTGACAAACTCAGTGTCGTGAACCAAGGCACGAGCCATCTGTACCAACTCAAAACCTGAATCGAGCACCTCATCAATCTTCGACCTGCGGACGAGACCACCAACATATATCAAAGGAATCTTTATTTCCTTTCTGAATTTCAAGGCATCTTCAAGGAAATATGCCTCCTTGAAAGGAACGGTAGGTATCATCAACCTGCCAGCCAACTTCAGACCCAATTTCAACCACCAGAAACGGCATGGGTCCATATAGTGTGCCAAAGTCTTCAAAGGCATTGCCCCACGCATGACGTGCATAGGTGCCTTGCTGACGAATCCTGCTGAAAGCACTATGCCATGCACACCGCATTTCTCGATTTCCTTGGCAACAGTGATGCAATCCTCAAGTTGCATACCGCCCTTGAAACCATCGAACATGTTGGTCTTGACAACTACAGCCATGTCGTTGCCAGCAGCCTGCATAACCTCAGTAAGCACCTCACGCATGAAACGCATCCTGTTCTCAAGCGAACCGCCATATTCATCGTGACGGTGATTAGTGTAAGGAGAGATAAACTGCGAAATCAGATATCCGTGACCTGCATGAATCTCGACACAGTCGAAACCAGCCTTGCGGCACATATTCACAGCACGCCCGAAATCCTTGACCAACTCCTTGATTTCGTTCACCTTCAACCCACGTACGAGGGTAGGCGAATAGAGGTTGAAACCGCTGGAAGCACCTACTGGCATACAACCACAAGTATAGAAATGCGTCATGTTACCGCAATGTCCCAACTGAATGCTCGCCTTTGCTCCATGGCTGTGAATACTGTCAGTGAGCCGTTTCAAACCTGGAATAATCTCACGCCTCATCCACAACTGCGCTGCGAAAGAGACACCACTCTTGTTTACCGCACAATAGGCAACAGTGGTCATTCCAACACCGCCCTTTGCCACGGCTGTATGATAGTTGAACAAGTCATCAGAAGGCGAGTTGTTGTACGCCATATTCTCGAAGGCTGCGGAACGTATGGTACGATTGCGCAACTCAATAGGCCCCAGTTGAAAGGGTGTAAAAAGTTTAGATTCCATAATCAATATAGTTTAGGGAAAACTCTTTTTAATTTATCTTTGTCAAATTCATTAGGAAACTCCAATTCATATTTGTGATATATAGAATTAGCCCTTGGTACAAGGTTAGCCATAGTCCATATCACGAACATAACTCCAGCTGCACTCCAAGTCATAATGGCAAATCCCGTCCACTCGACTATCTCGCCAAAATAGTTGGCTGAAGTAACATACTTGTACATACCTTTCTTAGGCAGATAATGCCTTGTATCGCCAGGCTTGCGCAAATGGCGGATGACATAGTCGCTATGCAGGTTGATAAAAAAGCCCATAAAAAAGACTATTACACCAAGTATGAACTTAGGCGACGTCAGCCAGTTGTCATAATATCCCTCTGGTGCAAGAAAGAATATCCATTCACCTTGCATATAGCCATTGACTATATTGAACACAATACCCATCGACATAATGGCAATAGGCATCTTGCTGTTGCCTTTCAACATACATGGGAATATAAACGACCGCTGGAAATAATGCAACTCGAAGAACAGAAAGAACAACAGATATGGAACTGCAAACTGTCGGTCACCACTTTCAAGCCAAAAATAAAACAACACAAAGAATACAGGGCATTCCATCAGCACCCAAGCTACTTTATTGTTGATGGCAGGACCCCATTTCTTGGAAATCATCTTGCCATACCCTGCATCGACAAAATAGAGAGAAACAAATACGATTAAGGCTATGACTGCCATAATAAGTAACAATAAGTCAAATTGTTGGCTGTCCAATATTAGACCTTTGACTACATCTGCAGTATTTTCCATAAATTTCTGATTTACCTTTACACATTTTTCGTTGCAAAGTTAGGCAATTTTTTTTATGTGTGCAAGCGAAAAGGCAAAAATTACTTAAAAAATAAACGACAACCACAAGCCTCCACTTTTCGTGAAACAACTTGCGACTGTCGTAATTCTAAACCTTCCGAGGATAAAACTACCCGTACTGCTTATTTTTTCAAATCAGCACCTGCCTTGAACTTAACAACTTTCTTTGCAGGGATGACAATCTGTTTCTTGGTTGCAGGGTTAATACCTTTGCGCTCTGGACGCTCAGCAATCTGGAAATTGCCAAAGCCAATGAGAGATACACTTTCGCCTTTCAAAAGTGTCTCTTTGATGCTGTCCAATACGGCATCAATTGCAGCCTTTGAATCCACCTTTGTCATTTTAGCTTTAGCAGCAACTGACTCGATTAATTCTTTCTTGTTCATAATTAAATTTTTTAATGATTGATACTTTATTTTTACAGCGCCAAAGGTAGAAGTTTTTTTTTATATGAACAAATATTTCATAATAAAATTTCAAAAAAAATATTTATTAAAATTTTTGTCATCATATTTCTTCATTGTTTCCAAAAAAATTATTACCTTTGCAGCCCGAAAATAAAGCAATTTAACATGCGCAGGGCTACCACTAACATAATGATAATCTCCGGTCTGGTTTGGTTGGCTTCTATCATTTTACCTGACCGTTTGGGTATTGATATCGTTCGATATTTGGGACTTCACTATTGGCGCTCAGACTTTTTTAACCCTTTCCAGCTTGTAACATATATTTTCATGCACGACACCTCCTCGTTCTCGCACATCTTTTTCAACATGTTTGGTGTATGGATGTTCGGCCGTATGCTTGAAGAGGTATGGGGCACACGCAAATTCGTCTTTTTCTACTTGCTCGCAGGTGTCGGTGCAGGAATAGTCCAGGAACTGACTTGGATGATTGACCTCTCGCAACTCACCTCCGATTTCAACACTGCAATTTCAACCAATTCCGGAGAATCACTATATGGGTATCAATCTCTGCTCGCTTCAGGTGACATAACTACCGCAAACGCTGAAGACCTTATCAACTTGCGTCAGCAACTGTTCGACAGATATGTGACCGTCGGTGCTTCAGGTGCACTGTTCGGCATATTGCTGGCATTCGGTTGGTTGTTCCCAGAAACGCGAATGTTCCTCCTCTTCATACCTATTCCTATACCTTCGCGAATATTCGTGGCTATATATGCAATTGTTGAACTTGTCCTTGGTGTGGTGGGACCTATGGACGGAATAGCACATTTCGCTCATCTCGGTGGTATGCTATTTGGTGCCATCATTCTATATATTTGGAAAAAACAAGGCAAACTCTATCGATGAAATCCAAAAACAAAATATTAGATATTGCCAACAGTATTTTCACTATTGCAGTCCTGCTCGTTTATCTGTTGGTGCTCTATCTCCCCTTCCTTCACCCAAACTTATTGCCTCATCTCAACTTTATCGGAATAGCAACATTTCCTATACTCATTATTTTAATAATAACCATTGTCATAAATATTTGCAATCGCAACATATTACTCTCAATTTTGACTGTGGCTATGCTCCTTATCGGTTTCCCTAATTGGCGCAATACCTTTGTCATAAACATTGCTGACGACCCTGAACCTGCCGACGACAACAAAATCCAACTGAACCTGCTCTCGTACAACCTATACGGCTTTGCATACACCGAGGATTCAGCGGACTCAATACTCTCGTTGGTAACCCGTGGAAATTTCGACATTGTCTGTTTTCAAGAATATCATGACATACGTCTCGAATCTGGCAAAAGAATCTCTTCTTCGCTTGATTCTATTTACCCATATTCTCATTTCGGCTACGGACTGCGCAACCACGGCATAGCACTGTTCACACGTTTCCCGATTGTAAAAAAACCATGCGACAACTATGGTGCCAACATCTACAATAGCTTCTTTACTGATCTTCTCGTCAATGGCGACACGATACGCATCATCAACAACCACCTCGAATCAACACACCTCAATGCCGAGGAACGCGCAATAACAGCAAAACTCACTGATGACATAGACGACTCAATATACAACACCACATACGGACTGCTGAAACACCTTGCCACGTCGGCTATAGATCGCGCACCCCAGGCTGATTCAGTAGCATCCCTCATCGCACGTACCACATACCCCATAATAATCATGGGCGACTTCAACGACATTCCGCAATCATATACATACCACCGCATCATCTCTGCTGGAGACCGCAACCTCCGCGATGCGTATGCAGCCGCCGGAAAATGGTTCTACTACTGGACCTACAACGACCATCATTTCTACCTTCCAATTGACCATATCATCGTTTCTGACGACTTCAAGATTCTTGATGCGCACGTTGAATATGTAAAATTCTCTGACCATAACCCTATTTCGACTACTGTCCAACTATGAGTTAATCTGTTTGCTATATGTACAGCATTTATATAAAAGAACTGAAATCATTTTTTGGCACTGCAACAGGATATATCGTAATAGCCATTTTCCTCATTGCAACCGGACTCATGCTCTGGGTGTTCCCAGGTGATTACAACATTATAGACCGTGGCTATGCCGACCTCGAAGGACTCTTCGCCCTCGCCCCATGGCTATATATGTTCCTATGCCCGGCAGTCACCATGCGTATGATAGCCGAAGAACGCCAGAACGGGACAATGGAGTTGCTCGTCACACGCCCTCTCACAGGATGGGACATTGCTCTCGGTAAACTGCTGGCAGGATGGACTGTTGTTCTGATAGCACTTCTCCCGACACTTGTATGGTTTGTCTCTGTAAACCTACTTGCCGAACCACAATTCAATGTAGATTATGCACAATTCTGGGGATCATGGATGGGTCTGCTGTTTCTCGCACTTGTGTTCGTCTCGGTCGGAATATTCAGTTCATCGCTGAGCAAAAACCAGATTGTAGTGTTCATACTCTCAGCTCTCTTCTGCTTCACGCTCTACTACGGCTTTGAACTCATCGGGTCTCTATTTTCAGGAAATGTAGCATATACTCTCCGCACTGTCGGCATACACGAACACTATTCATCAATAGCACGAGGCGTCATCGACTCACGCGACATTGCATATTTCCTATCCGTTTCTGCCTTGTTCGCATATTTTACCAAACTCCGCATCAAGAATACCCTGTAACTGAAAACAACAAATATGAATATACTTATTACTAACGATGACGGTATCAATGCCCCAGGACTCGGAAAACTTGTCGAAATGGCTTCACGTTACGGCAACGTGTTCGTGGTTGCACCTGACGGCCCACGTTCCGCACAGTCAATGGCACTTACCATAACAATACCCATATCAGCCAAGATTGTCAGACGGGAAAATAACATAACCTGGTATCAATGCTCAGGTTCGCCAGCAGATTGTGTGAAACTCGCATGCAGCCAACTGCTCGACCCTGCACCAGACATAATACTTTCTGGTATCAACCATGGTTCAAACACAAGCGTAAACGTACTCTATTCCGGCACTATCGGTGCTGCCCTCGAAGGAGCAATGCACAATGTGCCTTCAATAGGATTCTCAATCTGCGACCACTCGCTTGACGTTTCGTTTGATTATTGCCTGCCACACTTCGAACGTGTACTGGCTAATACAATCAAACACGGACTGCCTCATGATGTCTGTCTGAATGTGAACGCTCCTGTTGGACCTGTAAAAGGTATCCGTCTCTGTCGCCAGTCCGCCGGACGCTGGGCTAACGACTTCACTCGCGACAATGCCCCACGCACAGTAGATTATTACTGGATGGTGGGCGATTTCTTCAATACAGAACCTGACGAATCAGCAGACCAGGCATCTGTCGAACTCGGATATATAACAGTCGTACCTATCCAAACAGATATGACTGCATTTTCTGCCATGGAACATTGCAAAAAAATAGTTGAATGAAAAAATTTCTTGACAACCCATTCTTCGGACTTTTTGTAGGGTTGCTTGTGCCTTTAGTCTTCGGATTGCTATTCCTTGACTCTCTCCATATCTCATTACGTTTTGTGGAAATACTCTCTTTCCTTCACACCCCAAGCCTCATAGTCAAGTTCATCTGCGTGGCACTATTCCCGGATATGGGGCTTGTTTATATATTCTATTCACTTGACGCATGGCGTTCCTGCCGTGGAATATTCTCAGCCATAGGTATATATACTATGGCAGCAATTGTAGTGTTCTTTATAATATGAAATACTTCCTTATAGCTGGCGAGGCATCGGGCGACCTACATGCCTCACGACTGATGAAACAACTTATCATCAGCGACCATGATGCCGAATTCCGCTTCTTCGGTGGCGACAAAATGTCTCGCTACGGGGGATCGCCCATTGTCCACTACCGGAATATGGCTTTCATGGGATTTGTCAACGTAATACGCAATCTTGACAAAATATTTGCACTCCGCCGTCTCGCCAAACGCGAAGTAATGTGCTTCCACCCCGACCACGTAATACTTGTTGACTACGCAGGCTTCAACCTCCCTTTCGCCAAATTCGTCAAGGAAAACCTTCCGAATACAGTCGTTGACTACTATATAGCTCCAAAACTCTGGGCATGGAAAAGCTGGCGCATACGTTCAATACGCCGCTATGTTGACAACATGTTCACCATCTTCCCTTTCGAGACAGAATGGTTCGGCAATCGTGGCTATAAAGTCAATTATGTGGGAAACCCATCCGTTGACGCAATAGCATCATTCCGCAAACGAGGATTCAACAAAGAATTGTTCCTCACGAAACACGGTATTGCAGACCGGCCTATTGTCCTGCTGCTCGCAGGTTCACGTATGCAGGAAATACGCAATTGTCTGCCTGTCATGGCAGCAGTGGCAAAACGTTTCCCTGATTACCAATTCGTCGTTGCAGCAGCCCCAGGCGTGAGAATTGACGTTTATCAGCATATTCTTAAAGGCACTGACCTTCTCGTCCTTCAGAACGTAACTTACGAACTGATGTCGGTGGCAACGGCAGCAATTGTAAATTCGGGGACAGCAACACTCGAAACAGCATTGTTTCGCATCCCTCAGGTGGTTGTCTATAAAGTATTCGGTGGTCGGCTAACTATGATGCTAAAGCCTATATTAATCCATACACCATTTGTCTCACTGGTCAACATCATAGCAGGTCGTGAAGTGGTCCGCGAACTTCTGGCTCACCAATTTACAGTGGATTCAGCATCTGCCGAACTGTCGCATATTCTCACAGACACGGCATATCGCACATCAATCCTCGAAGGATACGACACTATTATAAATCTTCTCGGCGAACCTGGTGCACCTTCACGCATAGCTGCATTTATTACTGACAAAACCTTACTATGAATAAATTAAAAATCTTTTTGACAATATTGCTTGCAGACACGATTTGCATAGCTGCCCTTTCGCAGGTTCCAGTAGAGGCAAGCCACTACAGACCAACAGGCATTGCACCAAAGTTTTTCGGACCTTATGCCTATCCTGTACCCGACCTTGGCGAAGCAAAAACTTCAGATAAACTCACTCTTCAACTGGCAGGAGATGTCAATATAGGACACATAGGAGGCAAAAATGCCTTAGACTACACTTACGCACCATCTTTCAAGCTCGTTATCCCATTATGGACTGACAGAGTAAACCTTTCGTGCTGGGGCGAATTTTACGAATGGTGGCAAGATACTGAAGCAACAAGGCGAGAACGACGCTATTACGAACAGAACGCCTTGAAATCACACGGCAGCGGTCAGGTATGGCTCGGTCTTGACATCCTCGCACTCAGAGAAAAGAAAAAGTGCCCGTCAATTGCAATCACTGCCAATCTGCTGACAGCAGCAGGAGGAAAATATGACTGCGCACGACATTACGACGCTCCGGGGTATCACTTCACAGCAGAAATAGGGAAAGGTATTACATTCCGTGATTCAAGCACTTTGAGATTCTCAGGAACAGTAGGATTCGTATGCTGGCAGACAGACAGAGGAGCACAGAACGACGCTGTCATGTTCGGCATAAAGGCTTCATACAACCACCGCATATTCACTCTTGGCACAGAGTATGCAAGCTATATTGGTTGGGAAAAATATGGAGATGCCCCTCAAACAATCAAGGCAAGGCTTGATTTTCACGTCAACAGGTTCTCACCTTTCATATACTATGTACACGGCATAAAAGATTACCCTTTCGACCAGATAAAGGTTGGATTGAAAGTAAGTTTTGACGTGCTGAAATTCATAAAAAAAGAGACAACACGTCACTGAAAACATACACATAAAAACAGAAATTGGATTATAGATAATATTCTATAACCCAATTCCGATAATTATCATTAACCTTTATACCTATTTACCTGCCACTTTTATCTGATGTCGAATTGCTACTCTCCGACTCATTCTTTTGTTTCTGCTTCTTGACAGCCTTCTTTGCACGTCTGTCCTGATTTCTGGTCTCCTTAGGAGCTAAATTACGCCACGAAGCACCTCGGTCTGTCTGGAGACAATGGCATTTCTGTGGTACAGGCATTTCAAACATAAACGTCAACTTAGCACCAATATAAAGAGGATTGACATTGACGTTCTGCATAGAATGCGACTTATAATATGGACAAATCAGCAACTGAGAAGGGTCTTTGCAATTATAACTTTCCTGCTCTGCCTGCTTATAGTCAAACTGAGACTTTATGTCACCATTGTTATTATATACCGACAGAAATCCATATTCAGCGTATGCTCCCAATTTCAGTATCCATGGTCTCACCTTGTCATCACCTTCACTATGATATACCTCATAACCTATTTCAGCAATGGCAGACACATTCAAGCCAAGCTTTATGTCAACATCCTTACCATCGCCCGTCACACCCGAATTGTATTGAGTAAGATAATGGTTAGGCATATTCTGGAAGTCGATAATGTATCTATCGTATGTAGATGACGTAGTATATGTAGATTTCGGAGTAGTAGTGGCATAGAAATTATATCCGACTTTAGCACCGATACCTACATAGAAGGCATTAGCAC
The DNA here is from genome assembly GCA_024399575.1 of Paludibacteraceae bacterium. GTDB lineage: Bacteria > Bacteroidota > Bacteroidia > Bacteroidales > Paludibacteraceae > Aphodosoma. The sequence continues at coordinate 15,937 of JAKSNT010000017.1, read as the reverse complement.
GAAAACCAAACATAATCGGCACATTGCCATATACAGATATCAAATCTTCGTGCCAATCAGAGAAATCGTAATGATATGTATTCTCCCTTTGCTCGTTATGGTAATATGAATCTGTGTCGTACATCATTGTATCAAGTCGCTCCATGCCCGCCCTGAGTCGGGAAGTTATTAACTGACCCTCAACTCCAAGACTCATCCAGAACATTCTATACCTATATTCGTAACCAAAACCGATAGTAGCGCCCATCAATCCAGGAACCTTGAAATTCGGATTCTCATTCTTGAACCCAGGTGACAACATTGATGAATATCCTGCACTGATTGGCAATGTCACATAATGGAATTCTGGATATTTACGTTTCTGCGCCATTACATCGTTACTGCACAGGGTAATTGCAGCGATGAGCAATATTATTGTAATTATTCTTTGTCTCATGTCTGGACCCTCCTGTTATTTTTCAGTTATCATAACCTTATAAACTTGACGATTAGCACCTACGATAATCTCCAACAGATAAATACCGGAATAATCTGGTGTCGTGATGACATTGTTAAAATTATCTATCTCAAATGCTCCAAGCATTTGTCCTGTGATGCTATACCACCTTGCTACACCACTTTCTGTAATATTCGAAAGTTCCAGCATTGATGCAGGCATGTGCTGCACAGCACATCCGACACACAATTGCATATATGGAGATACGTCAGTATGCAAAACAGGGATAATCTCACACGTCATATATGACTTGGTTTCACCAACCCTTGTCAACTCTACAGCATACCTGTCAGAAGTGACATCAAATGTAGAACTGTCATTGCCTATATAAATGTATGGAAGTATTTCACCATCCAGTTTGACTCCATTCTTGTACCACTGGAAATCGCTGAACTTGTAGCCAGGATTACGATATTTGTCATTGTATTTCTCGTTCAACACTGCTATCACATCGTTCCATTTCTGCTCCAAAACAGTGTTTGCATAAATAACCTTGAATTTCAATGGCACAACCGTAGGGCCACAAATGACATCGTTGAATTCAACATTTACGGTATAATCATTGACATAAGGCTCCTTGTCAACGACATTGTTAATCAAGACATACGGTGAATCCATATTGATAGGAACAGAATCTACATTCTTGAAGCCCTCTTTCACTGCCTCAGCCGAGAATCGCAAGTTATAACTGAGCGATTGTCCCTGAGTAATCTTGAATTCATACAATTGACTGACATCATCTGCACACATTGGCGGTATTGACACGAACTTGGCAGCAACGCAAGTCTGCGTAAGCTCAATATCTACAGGTGCACTTTCACAACCGAACCTGTTCCTTACCACTATTATATAATGACCTTTCGTCAGGCTGTCGAGCCTTCCGCTGTCAACTCCATTGACAGTATATCGCCATGTGGAATCTGGCAAGTCAAGTTTGATCCATCCAGTTCTTGGAGCACCTTGCTCATTTTGCGACGTATATGTAAATACTATAGGGTCGTAAACAAACAGGTTCAAAGTCACAACCGAGTCACAACCCGCAGCACTCTTCAACTTCGACTTATATTCTCCGGTTTTCGTGAACTTGTTACCATTGAAATCGTACGATTTACCATCACAGATAGTATCGTATATAGTAGTATCAATCTTATCAACCACCTCCAGGTCAAGGACTATAGTAGAGTCACACCCACCAAGGCCCTTCGCAGATGCTGTATAGACTCCCGTCGTATTCAGTTTCTGACCATTGAAGATATAGACCGTACCTTGACAGATGGATTCTCTAATCGTATCTGTCACCTCATGTATCTTTGGCACATTATAAGCAATCCTCATTGTGTCAAGACACATACCTCCAGATATGGCAGCAATGAGTTCAATAATATACACCCCTCCTTCGTTAGGGACAGTAATAGTCGGCGACTCAGTCTTGTCGCCTTTAATGATGGTGTCATTATTCAGACTGTCAACAATATTCCATCTGTAGTACTCAGGTTGTTCAGAAGTCACACCACGTTGAGTGATTACCGATGAAGTGTTTTGCAAAAGCACTCTGTTCTCACAATTCACAGGTTGCCACTGAGGAGTGAACTGAGCAAGAGGATTTCTTGGCAGCAATGATGCCTCAAGAGTGAAGAAACAGTTTGGATTTGCCTTGTTCACCACTTTGCATACATAGGTTGCCGTATCTGTACCTTGCACCGAGAACTGTTGGTTTGTTCCGACTATAGTCTTGTTTGGATCACTCTTCTTGTACCACTGATAATTAAATCCTGCTGGAGCTTCAACTTTTGATTCTGCCACATCACCACACGACAAACCGGTAATCTGAGCTTCAGAACAAGACAAGGCATAATACGCATATCCATAATGTCCGGATGCGTTGCAATCCTTCGTTGTGAAACAAATTCTCAATGTCTGACCTGCATATCCCGAAAGATTGAAACCCACCTGAGTCCACTCTTTCCACCATACATGCTCCATTGCATTGCATTCATGCCATGTTGCATCACGGTTTGATCCGTCACAAAGGAATGTTGCCTCAGTACATGAGCCAATCGAAGCACCTGCAAGGTTCGTAATCTTCATGTTGAACTCTGGCGGTTCACTATGACCTGGTTCCTCGAATACTACGGCATATTTCAACATCATTATGACATTCGAGTTTGCAGGGACAGTATAAGTATAAGTAACAGTCTCAGCCTCCGAACCATTGTTCCAGTTGCCAAGACGAACTGAAACGACCTCGCCTTTAGGGATTGTAGGCAAACCGCCTCCCGTTCTTGGGTCAGTCTCGCCAGGGGTAGAGTGCACAGTATGTCGTGACGACATTTGCGATGGACCATTGTCTATAATACCCGTAGTCTGCTTTGGATTACTGTACGAACCATACGTACACGTCACTCCAGGATCGGTCAGGTTCCTGAAGTCAATACAATGCGCAGCTGGATCATACACAATGACATTCTGTGCTATTACCCAGAGACTCGTATCTGTAGGACAATCTGAACGCACCAAGAAGTCATATATACCTTCGCCCACATTGTTTATAGTGTACGAAGTACCGGTAATACCGGTAATCGTTGTAACTGTTGACGAACCATAAGCTCTATACTGCAAATCGTACGTTGTTGCATTGCCACTCCAAGTCACCACGATAGAACTGCCGTTTGCAGTAGCGTTGACGTTTGTTGGTTTTCCGCAAGCACGAGTTGCTATCTGCACATTATCAACACAACCTCCTGGAGGAACATTGTTGTTACCATTGTTTATCCATGCAAATACCAACTTCATTGCTGCTCCGGTACTTGTTATCTGAGTATTAGCCACCTTCCAGCCTCCGGTCAGGCTCATTTCAGTCTTTCCGTTTATGGTAAAAGCATTGGTTCTCAACCACGCTGGAGTACCCATCACGGCAGATTGAACTGTAGTAGAGCCAGGAACCCAACACGCTTTCAAACAATCCAGCGTACCTTCACCGCCAGCATAATATGTAAAACTCAAGTCATAAGTTCCAGCTGGCAAAGTGAATGTCCTATAGGCAACTATGGTTATAGGGCTATTGGCGTATGATGCTGTGACGCCACCATCGGCACTTATATCCAAGGCGCTGTCTCCTGCATACACTTCCGCAGTTGATACATACCATTTATTCCTTGATGTATTGCCCTGAGGACCAGCATTCAGCGTCCACTGCACATTTTCGGAAGCATCTTCAAAACCACAAAAATATGGTAATGAAACCGTTTGTGCATCTGCGATTGTACTGCACATCAACACAATCGCTGTCAGCATAGCCATCTTCCGCAATTTGAATTGTTTCATATCTTGTATGATTTACTTATTTACAAATTTTGAGCCTGCAAATTTACGAATAATTATTTGATTACAAAAATATTTTGACGTTTTTTTCATCATATTATGGATTGGTCATCTCCGAGCCTCATCCAACCATCCCTTGATTATCTCGAACTGCTCTTCCTTCGTCAATTCGGAATTATCCAGAACTCTCGCATCAACCGCCTGTTTCAAAGGAGATTCCTTTCTGTGTGTATCTCTATAATCTCTGTCAACGACATCAGCAAACACCTCTTCCATTTTCATTTCTTTCCCCTTTGCCTTCAACTCATCAAACCGCCTTTTTGCCCTGATTTCAGCTGTTGCAGTCACGAAAATCTTCAGTTCAGCCTTCGGAAAAACTACTGTTCCTATGTCTCTACCATCCATAACTATCCCTTTCTCATCGCCCATTCTCTGTTGCATCTCTACTAATTTTGCTCTCACGAAGCCTATTGTCGAGACTCTTGAGGCAGCATTTCCTATCTCTAAAGTTCTTATCGCAGATTCGACATCTTCACCATCCAATGTGGTATGCTGTTTGCCTTCAACAATGGCAAAATCAATTCTGAGATTCTCAATCATAGATTTGAGTCTCACTTCATCTATCTCGTCATCCGTGATAATTCCCTCCCTGAGCCCTGCCAAAGCTGTCGCTCTATACATTGCCCCGGTATCGACATATCTGTATCCTGCATATTCTGCCAGAGCTTTTGCCATTGTGCTTTTTCCACAGGACGAATACCCGTCTATTGCAACTATTATTTTTCTCATATTGTTTAGATTTTTATCGACACTGATGCGTTGTAGCAAATGCTTCCTGCCTGATATGGCGTTATCGAAAAATCCACAGAAACCATCTTCACGCTGAAACCTGCACCAAAAGCAAATCCTGCTATCGAACGATGGTCGGATATAGCCATATCCCTATGCAACTGATGATTATACGATACAGCAAATCGCAAATAGCTTGTCGGTATCACCTCTACCGACCATATCGTATGACGGAAAAACATGTCAAGTCCCTGCAGCCCTTTTGATTTGTTTGCCATTTCGTCCTTTACCGCATCTGTCGTAGCATGGCTCAGATTCCACTTCTCAAGATTGTGGTATGTGAACGAAAACCTCAGAGGAGCTTTCGGCAATTTGTAACTTACGCCAGCCATCAGATTAAGCGGCAAAGACTCTGTATGCTGTTTCGACCCTACACTGTATAGACCTTTTATCTGGAAACCTGCATTTCTAAGCACCAATGCGGCAGTCACTCCTTTCTCAGCATTATGATACGAGAACCCGAAATCAAAAGCCATCCCGACACTTTGGTATTTCTCATATACCGAATATATGATTTTTGCCGCCACGCCAGCTGACAGATGGGGAGAAAACCATCGCGCATACGTGACATTTGCCACCATGTCCTTTGCAGTGAATGTTCCTTCTGCCACATCAGTCACTGACCGTCCGTCGAATTTTCCGTAATCTATATACCGCATTCCGAAAGCCATGAAATCCTTATCGTCTGGATTATATCCATATGCCGCAGAAGCTATATTGACATCACGGAATCTGTTCTGGTAATTCAACGCAAGCGTTCTGTCAGTGGTCTGACCTAAATGGGCGGGATTATCAAAACTGAGGGATAAATCGCTGTCACATACTGCAATTCCAAAACCTCCGAGAGCACCGTTCCTTGCACCTGCCGGCAGTTCGAGAAACTCCCAGACATGCTGCGAGGATTGCCCTGCGATGACTGCTGCGAACATGACGATTGCCAATATGACTGTCAACCTTCTCACCCTCTGTTCGTCATTTATCCTACCACAAGAATGTCGTTCACCGGAAGGTCAAATTCCTCGGTAGGCACTTCTGCTACTATCTGGAAATCAAAGCATATTCCGAGTCTGAAAGCGTCTTTGTGCTTTTCTAAGAATCTGTCGTAATAGCCCTTCCCACGTCCGAGCCTGTTACCCGCATGGTCGAAAGCCACACCTGGCACAAGCACAAAATCCACCTCTCCATCGTAAGCCTCAGCTTGTGGTTCCATGATTCCAAAAGGACCCTCTTTCCATTCTGTCTCTTTTGTAACCTCAACTGGTATTATGTCATCACCGACCACTGTTGGCAATATTACCCTCTTGCCAGCTGTCAACGCCCTCTTTATGAGCGGTCTTGTATCAGGTTCATCCCATAAAGGGTAGTACAGCATTACGATACCAGCTTTTTTATATTCTTCCGAAAGGTAAATCTTCTCAACGAGTTTCTTCGATTTTGCCTGCAGTTCCTCAGCCCCAAAGGCTTTCTTGAACTGCCGTATTCCCTTACGTATCTCTTTCTTGTCCATAATACACGCAATATATAAATTTGCCTGCAAAGTTACGCTTTTTTTGCGACTCTGCCAAACATACAATGAAATAATTGCAAAAAAAACTGTCTGCAACACGCTTCCCTGAAGCATTACAATTCCTTTCTGACACCTTCTAAAATATTTACCTCTGATTTATTCGCCATTCAAAAAATTATTCGTAACTTTGCACTTTGCAATAATATGGCGTATTTATTACCTTAAAGTGTTATGGCTCTGATTGATGATGCAACAGTTCAACGTATTATGGAGGCTGCCCGTATTGAGGAAGTCGTGCGAAGTTATGGCGTGGATCTCCATCGTGCAGGCTCTGTGCTCAAAGGTCTCTGCCCGTTTCACGATGAGAAAACCCCATCTTTCGTGGTATCTCCTGCCAAAGGCATTTTCAAATGCTTCGGTTGTGGCAAGGGAGGAAATGCCATAATCTTCGTCCGCGAGAAGGAACAATGCTCCTACGGCGAAGCACTCAGGATATTGGCAAAAAAATACAATATCGAAGTTCCCGAACGAGAACTGACAGATGAAGAAAAAGCCGAACACTCGGAACGTCAGAACATGTTTGCGCTCAATGAATGGTTCGCCAAATATTGTACTGATGTCATGAACGAAAACCCTGAAGGACGTGCCGTCGGGCTCTCCTATTTCCGGAGTCGACAGTTCTCCGACGAAACTATCCGCAATTTCCGCCTTGGCTATTCTCTCCCCGACTTTGATGCAGCCACCAAAGCAGCAATTGAAGCTGGTTTCGCTGAAGATCTTCTTGTCTCTTCTGGCATTTCCGGTCGTAACGAGAAGGGAAATCTGTACGACCGTTTTCACGGCAGGGTGATGTTCCCTATCCAGAACCTTTCTGGCAAGATAGTGGCTTTCGGAGGTCGTATCCTTGAGAAACGCGAAAATACAGGGAAATACGTCAATACCCCCGAAAATGCCGTATATCATAAGTCCAACGAACTTTACGGAATGTTCCAGGCTAAAGGCGAAATCAACCGCAAGAACCAGTGCATTCTTGTCGAAGGTTATGCTGATGTCATAAGCATGCACCAGTCGGGAGTTCGCAACGTTGTGGCAAGTTGCGGAACTTCACTCACTACAGAGCAGGTCAAGGCTATCCATAGGTTCACCAACAACATAATGATTATCTACGATGGCGACAATGCAGGCGTCAAGGCTGCTAACCGCGCTATTGAAATGGTAGCTTCTGCAGGAATGAACATCCGTCTTGTCTTTCTGCCTGACGGTTCTGACCCTGACGATTTTGCGAAAGCACACAATGCCGACGAGGTTGAAGCATACCTCAGTAAAGAGGCTATGGATTTTGTGGACTATAAAGTACAGACATTGCTTGGCGGCAACTTTGACGACACAAACCGCATGAACGACGTATTGCGGAATATATTGGAGGTGATTGCCGTCATGCCTGATGCCCTCATGCAGGAAACATTCATCAAGAAAACTGCACAGCGCTTCGACGTCAACCGTGATGCACTTATCAAGACTCTCCGCACAATAATGGACTCTATAGTTGCAGAACAGACTCGCACAGAAGAACGGCAACAGAATTTCTCCTCCACCGTGCCTAAACAGATTGCCGAGCATCGCCAGCAGCAGCTCCAGAAGCAATATCCTCTGGACCGTCAGGAAATGGAATTGATACGCTATGTGGTACGCCACTATTCTGAAAGCGTTATGACTGAAAAGGGAACCTCCTCGGTGATAGATATCCTGTACGACAACCTCCGCGATGTTGAGACTGACGGCATAATCTTTCATAATCCTGCATACGAAAAGGTATTCCGTACTGCTGTCAATGGCGACAGGAATAACCCTCACCTCTTCTCGTTCAACAACGACGAGGAAATTCTCTCAACTGCCGCCTCGTTTATGGAAGACCGCGAAATTGTCTCCCGACGATTCGAAAAGCAGAACGATTTCAGGATTAAACCCGACAACCCGCAATACGAACGTCTGAAGGCAGAATGGGAAGCCAAATGCAGACAGGATCACGAGCAGTCACTCATCAACGAACTCGCTACGCTTGTCAATGAATATAAACGCGCTGTCATCAAACTCCGTTGCGACGAACTGAGGTCAGAGATAAAACGCGGCGAGAATATTGAGGAGAATTTCATACTGCTGCAGCAGATGATACAAATATTGAATAAAAACAGTTAATATATGAACGATATAATCAACGAAACGGTCGAGAAGGAATACGAATATGGGTTTACGACTGATGTCGAAACTGACACCCTCAGCCGCGGACTGAACGAAGATGTTGTCCGTGAGATTTCTCGACGCAAGGGCGAACCTGAATGGCTGTTGGAATTCAGGCTCAAGGCTTTCGATTATTGGAAAACGCAGAAATGTCCCGACTGGGCACTCCTGAAAATACCTGAGATTGATTTCCAAGCCATCTCTTATTATGCCGCTCCCCAGCAGGCTAAAGCGAAATCGCTTGACGAGGTTGACCCCAAGGTGCTTGAGACTTTCAACAAACTCGGCATTCCACTTGAGGAACAGAAGGCACTGTCGGGTATAGCTGTTGATGCGGTTATGGACTCTGTCTCTGTCAAGACGACTTTCCGCGAGCAGCTGAAGGAGAAAGGCATTATCTTCTGCTCGATCTCCGAGGCTGTCAGGGAGCATCCTGACCTCGTCCGTCAGTATCTCGGTTCTGTAGTCGGCTATCGCGATAATTTCTATGCTGCGCTCAACAGTGCTGTGTTCAGCGATGGTTCCTTTGTCTATATCCCCAAAGGCGTTCGCTGTCCCATGGAACTTTCCACATATTTCCGCATAAATGCCCGCGGCACAGGTCAGTTCGAACGTACTCTCATTATTGCCGACGACGAAGCCTACGTCTCATATCTCGAAGGATGCACTGCTCCTATGCGCGACGAGAATCAGCTTCATGCAGCCATTGTCGAGATAGTGGTCAACACTGACGCTGAAGTGAAATATTCTACTGTGCAGAACTGGTATCCGGGCGACAAGGATGGTCGTGGAGGTATCTATAATTTTGTCACTAAACGTGCTGCCTGCCGTGGAGCACGCTCACGTATATCATGGACACAGGTTGAGACAGGTTCTGCCATCACGTGGAAATATCCTTCGTGTGTGCTGATTGGCGACGACTCTGTAGGCGAGTTCTACTCTGTCGCGCTTACTGCAAACCACCAGCAGGCAGATACAGGCACAAAGATGATCCATCTTGGACGCAACACCCGCTCGCGTGTTGTCAGCAAGGGTATCTCTGCCGGTTTCTCGCAAAACTCCTACCGTGGATTGATTAAGATAGGACGCAATGCTGAAGGATCACGCAATTTCTCGCAATGCGACTCGCTGCTTCTCGGCTCTAACTGCGGTGCGCACACCTTTCCTTATACCGAAATCGAAAACACCACATCTACAGCCGAACACGAGGCTACCACGTCCAAGATTTCTGAGGACCAGCTCTTCTATTGCATGCAGCGTGGCATAGGCGAAGAAGATGCCGTAGGTCTCATCATTGGCGGATATGCCAAAGAGGTCATCAACAAACTGCCTATGGAATTTGCTGTAGAAGCCGTAAAACTCCTTCAGATATCTCTCGAAGGTTCTGTCGGGTAACCTGTCACTGCAATGATGATTGAAACTGATTTGCTGATTGAAATATTGGCCGTTGCCTCAGGTGTCATCGCCATTTTCCTCGCTTCCCGCGAGAATTGGCTGACGTTTCTCATAGGTCTGCTGAACGCTGGCTCGTTCACAGTGTTTTTCTATTTGAAGCACCTCTACTCAGCTTCGGCAGAACATTTTGTCTATTTCGTGATAGACCTGTTTGGCATTCTGGCATGGCTCGGAATTTTCAACAGATGGCGGAAGGGGAAGAAGGAAGAACCGCAGGTGACACGGCTTTCAGTCCCCCAAAATGCACTTCTGCTTGCGATTGTGGCAGTTGCAGGCTTTGCGTTAGGTGCTGCTATGACCTACATGTCATCTCAATTCCAGGAGTATATTCCGAATGTGAGATATCCTTACTGTGATGCCATTTTGACAGTAGGTTGCGTCATGGCTCAGATTTTGCTTGTTAAAAAGAAAATTGACACATGGTGGTGGTGGATTGTAATTGACATACTGAAATGCGTCATGTATGTTGCAATGTGGCTTGAAACAGGCGAAAGCATTCTGATGACTGCCTTGCTCCACATTATATATATAGGCATAGCCATCTCTGCCATTATACATTGGAAACGTAAGTTGAACAAAGAGCAAACACTACAATAAAATATATGGATGTAAGTAACAAAAAATTGATTTCGTGCATTGTCGAAGGAATGCAGGAACTGAAAGCGAAAAGTATCAAGATTGTTGACATGAGTTCTCTCGAAGCACCTTGTCAGTTCTTCGTGATATGCGAAGGCACTTCCAACACTCATGTTACGAGTATAGGCATCGGCGTAAAGAACTGGGTTCGCAATCAGCTTAGGCTCAAGGTCCTCTCGGCTGAAGGCTACGAAAACGCTGAATGGGTAGTGCTTGACTATGGTCAGGTGCTTGTCCACGTCTTCCGTCATGAAACACGTGAATTCTACGACATCGAACATTTGTGGGCTGATGCCGAAATAACTGATATAACCGATATTGACTAAACGATATGGAAAGAAATAAAGGATTCGGTATTTACTGGATATATTTGGCTATTGCACTGTTTTTTATCGTGATTACATTCTGGACGCCTGGCGGTAGTTCAAAAGAGGTTCCTTATTCGAAACTCGTCAAGGCTGTCCGCAGCGGCTGTGTCAAGAGTATTGAAATCGACATCAGCAACCGTACTGCCAAGGCAGAACTCGACCCTGAATGTGCCAAGACCTATACAGGTCAACAATCTTCTGACGGCAATCCCGTGAACATCACGACGACCATACCTGCCGTCGACGAATTCTCGAAATTCCTCTCCGAAATGAAGGAGGAGGGCAATTTCACCGGCGACGAGAGCTACAAGGAGAGCCACGACTACTGGAACGTATTTCTCTTCTCGGTTCTCCCATTCGCGCTGCTGATATTGTTCTTCGTCTTCATGAACCGCAAGATGACCGGCGGAGGAGGAGCAGGCGGAGGCATCTTCAATGTCGGTAAATCCAATGCCAAGATCTTCGACAAGAGCAAGGCTGAGCATAAAGTGACTTTTGCCGATGTGGCAGGTCTCGAAGGAGCAAAACAGGAGGTTGAGGAGATTGTGCATTTTCTCAAGAATCCTAAGAAATACACTGCCCTCGGAGGCAAGATTCCTAAGGGAGCTCTTCTCGTAGGTCCTCCAGGTACTGGCAAGACTTTGCTTGCAAAAGCCGTTGCCGGCGAGGCTGATGTGCCATTCTTCTCAATGTCGGGTTCTGACTTTGTCGAGATGTTCGTAGGTGTAGGTGCCTCGCGTGTACGCGACCTCTTCCATCAGGCGAAGGAGAAAGCCCCATGCATTGTCTTCATTGACGAGATAGATGCCATAGGTCGTGCCCGCGGCAAGAACGCAAGTTTCAACTCGAACGACGAACGCGAGAACACTCTCAACCAGCTTCTTACCGAAATGGACGGTTTTGGCTCAAACTCAGGTGTCATAATCCTTGCAGCCACCAACCGTGCGGAAATCCTCGACAAGGCACTCATGCGTGCCGGACGTTTCGACCGTCAGATTCATGTCGAGCTTCCAGACCTCAACGAGCGCAAGGCTATATTCAACGTGCACCTGAAACCTATCAAAATCGATAGCAGCGTTGACGTTGATTTCCTCGCCCGCCAGACTCCTGGCTTCAGTGGTGCTGACATTGCCAATGTCTGCAACGAGTCAGCCCTCATCGCTGCACGCAAGGAGAAAACCTCTGTAACGAAACAGGATTTCCTCGATGCTGTTGACCGCATAATCGGCGGTCTTGAGAAGAAGACCAAGATAATAACTGCCGAAGAGAAGAAGAACATCGCCTATCACGAGGCTGGTCATGCCACCATCAGCTGGCATCTCCAGTATGCCGACCCTCTCGTCAAGGTGACCATCGTTCCTCGCGGACAAGCTCTCGGTGCAGCCTGGTATTTGCCTGAGGAACGTCAGCTGACCTCGCAGCAATACATTCTCGACAAGATATGCTCGCTGCTCGGTGGACGTGCAGCCGAAGAGATCTTCTTCGGCATTCTCGACACAGGTGCACTCTCTGACCTCGAACAGGCGACACGCCGTGCTTACGCTCTCGTCACCTACTTCGGCATGAGCGACAAGTTGAAGAACATCTCCTACTACGACTCTACCGGACAGAACGAATACGGGTTCACGAAACCTTATTCTGAGGCTACGGCACAGATGATTGACGATGAGGTGAAACGTATCATCAATGAGCAGTACGAACGTGCCAAAGAGATCATCCTCCAGTACAAGGAGGGACACAATCGCATAGCACAGATATTGATTGACAAGGAAGTGCTCTTTGCCGAAGACCTCGAAAACGTATTTGGCAAACGTCCTTGGGCTTCGCGCGCCGAGGAACTTCTCGACGATGCGACCGACTCTCTCGTGAGCGGAACTGACACCAAGTCCCTCCCTACAGCAACTGACGAACCACAAGACAACATAGAAAATGGATTATAAGAATCTTGCAGTACGCACTGTTTCAGGAGCAGTCATCGTGACATTGATAGTTGCTGCCACGCTGATGTCAGGTTGGTATTTTGCAGCTCTTTTCGGCTTGATTGCCATGCTTGCGACCCACGAGTTCATGACCATCAACGGCATGGCTGAATGGAAGGCATGGACAGCCGCTGCTGCATCGCTTGCAATGTTCCTCCTACCGTTTGTCGAGCACGATATACTGATTGCCACTATATGGACGCTCATCATTTTCGGTATGATTGCCATGGAACTCTGGCTCAAAGCCTCCGACCCTATCCGCAATTGGAGTATATTTGCTCTCAGCCAGATATACATCGCCCTCCCGTTCACATTGATGCATATCCTGCAAATCGAATCTGACATATTCGATGGGACAAGTTGGGTGTTCGTGCTTTTCGTAATTATATGGGTGAACGACTCGTTCGCTTTCCTGACGGGCTCGTTTCTCGGTCGTCACAGGATGTTCGAACGCATATCTCCCAAGAAATCGTGGGAAGGTTTCGTTGGCGGCAATCTCTTTGCCCTTGTTGCTGCCTTTGCATTCTGGATGCTCTATCCACGCATGTGTGGATTTTGCGAATGGCTGTTGATTGTTGAGGTTATTGTGGTGTTCGGTACTCTCGGCGACCTTGTCGAGTCGCTCATGAAACGTACGCTTGGGCTGAAAGATTCCGGGCGCATCATCCCCGGACATGGCGGAATGCTCGACCGTTTTGACAGTGCCATCCTGGCAGCACCTATGCTATATATCATCACCTTGATAATAAATTATTTATGAAAAAAATAAAGATTCACAAAGAGGGCTACGGCATAGTAGCGGTATTGTTTCTCATTATTGCCACACTGAATGTATTCGTATATTACGAGACCCCTAACCGCACTCTGTTCATAATCAATCTTATCATCACATGTCTCGCCTTCAGCTACGTCGTATTCTTCTTCCGCAACCCTTCGCGCGTCGTTGAGGTGGACGACAACAATATGATTATCGCCCCTGCCGACGGACGTGTCTGCGTGATTGAACCTACCGAGGAATGGGAGTATTTCGAAGGCAGGAAGATGATACAGGTATCTATCTTCATGTCGCTCTTTTCGGTACATGCCAACTGGTTTCCTATATCAGGCAAGGTGCTATATACCAAGCATCACAAAGGCCGTCACATAGCAGCCTATCTGCCTAAATCCTCGTCCGAGAACGAACGTTCGACCACCGTCATCGAGTGTGCCAATGGCGAAAAGATACTTGTCCGCCAGGTGGCAGGAGCCCTTGCCCGCAGGATTGTGACGTATGCCGCACCCGGTCACGAATGCACTATCAACGAGCATCTCGGCTTCATCAAGTTCGGTTCGCGCGTTGACCTCTTTCTCCCCGCTGACTCGAAAATATTTGTGGAATTAGGCGAATCCACCAAGGGCAACGAGACCATTCTCGCCCGCCTCTGAATCACCATTAGTCGCTTGCTGACGACATTTTTGCATAATTAGGCTTTACAACGGCATAGAAGAGCAGAAGTCCAATTATGTGCACACCTGCCACCATCCAGAAAGTCGCTTCATAGCTGGCGTTCTCAGCGACGATGCCACCCAGCAGCACACCTATTCCGCTGCCTAAATCCCAGGCTGTAAGGATTGTGCCGTTTGCAGTACCTCGCTGGTTGTGGTCGGCTATCGAGATTATCATGTTCTGGAATGCCGGCCAGATGTGACCATTACCCAGGCCAATGAGGATGGCAGCACCGTAATACCCTATCATTCCCTGCCATCCAGCCATCTCGGGCCACCCTATGAACAGCAGATAGCCGCAAGTGGATAATATGACTCCTTCGGTAGCATTCATCACCATTTTGCCCTCCCTGAGCGACTTGCTCCCCCAGAGACGCGAAGAAATCAACGACAACGAAAGCAGGAGGAAGAACATTCCGGTACCTCCCGTTATCCCTAAATGCTCCTTGCCGTATATGGCAAGATAGTTGCCCATGATGCCCCAGCAGAAGCCGCTCACCACGATGAACATTGCGATGAACCAGCCTTTCGTCAGGAAGAACCTGTCGAGCGAAATCTTCTGCTTGTTCTTCACCACCGGTCTCTCCTCCACCTTCACCCGTGAAGCCATCCACAATCCGAAGCCTGCCACGCCAAAAGCTATCCAGAAAAGCACGTCGAAATTGTTCGTCAGATTGTATAGATAAATACCGGCAGAAGGAGCGATGGCTGAAGCGAGGTTGTTGCTCAAGCCGTAGAAACCAATGCCCTCATTTCTGCGCGATGGCGGCAGAACGTCGATTGCCATAGTGCTGTTGGCGACAGTCGAGGCACCGAAAGGACCGCCATGCAACGTCCTGACCACGGCAAAGAGAACCATCGACCCTGCCACAAGGTAACCACCCATGAATATGAAATAGCCGGTCAGGCACCACAGCAGCACTCTTTTTCTCCGGAAACTGTCAACCATGAAACCACTGAATGGGCGCACCAGCAGAGCCACCAATGTATATCCAGACAGCACAAAGCCAATCATATCCTTGCCTGCACCGTAAGTCTCGCTAAGATAAATTGGCAGCAAAGGCGTCAGAATGTAGAACGAGAAAAACAGGGCGAAATTAGTCGCCATCACCCTATTGTAATTGGCATTCCAGAGTTTTTCTTTTCCTTCCATAGGTAGATATCCAAAAATAATGTGCAAAGATACGATAAATTTCTGAAACATCAACAGGGAATCAGAAATTTTATTATTTAATGGTTTAAGGGTTTTCCTTCTCTCACGCCGAATATTTTTTTCGCACGCAGAATATGTTTTTTTATCTCACGCAGAATACGCAGAATTATGGGAATATTTTTTCTGCGTATTCTGCGTATTCTGCGTGAAACAGACATGCGTATTCTGCGTGAAATGATAAGGGTTCAGATTTTTTCCGTATGAAATATTTTCACCAAAACTCATTGCCATGTCAAAAAATCGTTGTACCTTTGCAACGCGAAGGTCGGCTACATTCGGCATAGCCAAATATGATTTGTCTCTGCTCTCATTTGCACGACCTTTGCAAAAAATTAGCATTGGTTCTTCTGCCGGTGTAGATTGCTAATCAAGTATAAATAAATACATTAC
>JAKSNT010000016.1 GCA_024399575.1 Paludibacteraceae bacterium | reverse complement strand
AAGTCACAATATGAGTTGAAAAGCAAAAAGTCTGATAGCGAAAGCTTTCAAGCAACGGTAGCAGATGGCGTTTATCAAACCATGATAGGTCGAATTACCTCTCTTGACAACCCAAGTTTCTTCTTTATGCATTATGACCGCTACAAGGTTAATAATCTTGTGATTGTACCCAAATGCTTCTTTACTCCATCGGTTATCGAAAAGCGCGAAGCATTGAAAAATACTAGCAGACGTGCAGGTTGGGAGGGGTGCAATATTCTAATGCGAGAGATACCAACGACAGCGAAAATACCAATCATCCGAAATGGAGTGGTTCTTCCTGTTCAAGAAGTTATTTCTCAATATCACAGAGTATTCAACCTTCAAACAAAATCGGTTGAAAGTCGAGGTTGGTTGATGGACACATTGCATCTTGTAGAACGGCTTGATGAGACATTCACATTGAATCAAATGTATGCGTTTGTTGAGGAATTAAAACTGAAACATCCCGACAACAATCATATTCAGGACAAGATTAGACAACAGTTACAATTCTTGCGAGACAAAGGTATAATAGAATTCAAGGGTCGTGGAATATACAAAAGAATTTAGATATGAATCAGATACCCAATTACATAATTATTCTTGACTTCGTTCATAAAAGAGTCATCAAGATTAAACTATCGGATGAAGAAAAGCAATTCGCTTCATCATTTGATGATTTGGAAGAATTGGTCGATGCTTTGTCGGAGGTTTATCATTTCTCATTAGTCAATTGTCAATGGATGGCTCTTGACGAGTATATAGAGGATTCCTTTGGATTTGAAAATAATACAGAAGTTAATCTTGCCCTCAGTTTCGTTCGTGCACTTTCCGCCAAAGGTATTTTAGACGATGTGATTTCAACCAACGATATTGAACATGTAAGAGTATGCGAACATTGCGGGAAGTTAATGAATGAAGGTTGGGTTTATGAAGGTATTGAGAATTATTGTTCTGATGCTTGCTTAAAATCTGCGCATCCTGAAATAGACATTGATGTGCTTAAAGTTTATGCTATTGAGGACAACTCAAATAGTTATTGGACAAAATGGGAAGAAAATATTCCATACAAATAATTGATAAAAATTATGACAGAATACATATTTTACACTACAGAGGGCTTCACGCAAGCACCGGATGGCGAAGATATTGAGAATTGCCATTTGCTTGGACGTGCGTTTGGCAATGACAAGCACGATGCTCTTCAAAATCTCTTGAAAGAGAATCCTTGGATAGAGCAAAGAGGTTTTAACCCCTACGAAGCTATCTGCAAGGAATTGGCTTCTACTGTCAATGCTGAGGCAAAACTCTACTTTCTCACAAATTTATTGGATGAAAGACAGTTTGAGGAGTATAAAAATTGGCTAAAAACACAAGAATGCTTGAATTAAACAGCACACGACTATTGGAGTCATTAGCTTTCTTCTATAATTCCTTTCCTTCAATAATTTGGAGGCACACCTCCTAATTACAGAAGGAAAAGAATTGAGGAGCATATATAAAGCCAACGACATTAGGTATGATGTAATTCTTCGAAACAGCCAACCTTGATGAGCAGTTTTTACAATGTTCCTGCCACGAGAATGACTACCAGCAAACCGAGGATGGCATACAATTCAGGGAATACTGCCAGAATCATTGTCGAGCCAAACACGTTGTTGCCGTTGCCTATTGCAGCAATACCGCTTGCACATACCTTTGCCTGACGGATACCCGAGAAGAGTCCTACAAGTCCCATGGCAAGTCCTGCTCCGAAGAGTGCTGCTGCCTGCAACATGCTGATTTCAGGTACTAAGAAGTTCTGAGTGAGGAAGAACCCTACAAATCCGTACAATCCCTGCGTAGATGGGAGGGCTGACAATGCGAGGAATAGACCCATGCTCTTGGGTGCTTTCTTCAGTGCTCCAATGGCTGCATTGCCACAAATGGTTACTCCGTATGCACTCCCGATGCCTGATAATGCCACCATCAGTCCTATGCCGATATAGGCTAATAAAATTGGTTCCATATTTTTATCTGTTTTTATTTATTATTTTCCATTGTCTTAAACGGACGATACTCTGTTCCTCCTCCCTCGAACCCTGAATTCTTGTAATACTCAACGAATGTGAGTCGTAGAGGATGAACAAATGCCCCTATCATGTTAAGCCCGAAGTTCAACGCATGTCCGAACAGGAGTATGACAAGCGTCACAAGCCATCCGACAACCGACGGTGCCTTGCCGCCAAACTCGAATGCGAGCTGGTTGAATACCCCTCCGAGTATCGAGCCTGTAAGTCCTAACGCAAACAACCTTACGTATGAAAGCGTATCACCCAGAAGTCCTGTAGCCATGTTGTAAGCCGACCAGAGGCACGACCCTATGTTCTTGAATATGCCCAAGAATGGATTCTTGTATCCATCGGGCGAGTTATAGAATACTATTATAAGTACCGACACTCCTATAAGTCCCATAAAGCAGTAACCTGCGACTTCAGGCAGTGGCAATAGGAAGTAAGCTGCAGTCCCTAAAAGCCCTGTTATCCACGCTGCAGGTGCGAGTGCATATTTTACGCCATGCTGCTTGATGACTTTCGCAACGTTTATTGCCATTCCGAAGAATATTTGTATCAGTCCGATACCTACGGCAACAAGCATCATAGGACTATAGCCACCAAGCGCTGCCTTATAGTTACGGTCGGTGATAAAATATTGCTTTACGTCTTTCAGCCATCGCCATTCGAGGCTTTCGAGGGCTACACCGAAGAACGAGCCTGTCGCTATACCCACGAGCAGTGTAGCTGCACCGAGCCATTGCCCGAGACGGACGAGATCGCGTGTCTTCTCCGGCATCTTGTGCTTGATGAGTGTGCAGACTAAAAGTATTATTGCACCATAACCGCCGTCGCCTAAGCATAAACCGAAGAAGAGCATGAAGAATGGTGCAAAGAATGGTGTAGGGTCAAGTTCAGAATAGTTAGGCATTGAATATAGCCGCATAATCGGTTCAAAAAGTCGGGTATATCGGCTGTTTTTCAGTTTAATAGGCACATCGTCGGTCAATGCAGGCTTATGAGCCTCATAGTAGATACCTTCAGCATCAAGCATTGCCTGCAACTCATCACGATTGCTGTCAGGACAATAGCCACGGAGCACCATAACCTTCTCACCGGCAGCTCGCTCGGTTGACAGTACTACATTCTCGAACTCTATACCTGACTCTATCTCAGTCAGCAGCCATCGGTAACTGTTGAGGTAGCGGCACGAAATTGCTATCTGTTCCTGCTCCAGTCTTGCTATTTCTGCTTCTTTCTCACTTATCTCTTTTCCAATTTCGCTGACTGAACGGTCGGCGAGTTGCGCCGGTTCTGAATCTATTCCGCTTTCGCCTGTCTCAATGAAATATACGGTCGTACCTGTTTCCCGGATGATGAATACGTTTGCTGCGTCCCTATTGAATTTTGCTGTTGGACACTGGCGGAACCTGAACTGTACACCAGCCTCGCATATTGCCTGGACAGTCGTCATGTCGAAGTCGCCCCATACCTCCATCTGCCGGTATGTGTCGTGAAGTGCCGCCAACTCTGCCTTTGCCTTGTCAATATTTATCAAGCCTTGTTCAAACTCCTCGATTGCTTCTGCGCCAATTGCTTCCGCATCGCTTCGTACTGTTTCTTTTTCAGTAAGTTCCTCGGCTTTGGCAATAACGCTGGCTATTCGCGCCTTAGCCTGCATCTTTTGGACGACAGATTCGCTGGCTTCTGTTCCCTCATCAGGCTCGCTGACGTGCAACACACCCACGTCTCTCAATTTCCTGAGAAACGTTTCGTACTCGCCATGGAACACGAGAAAGTCGTATCTTGTCATTTTCTCAATCATAGGCGTTTCGATTTTACGATTTTCTGGCTTGATTTCGAGAGGTTCTCTTCATCTTCCATAAATCGCTTAATTTTCAGTATTGCATCTTGATAACCAGGTATCTGCACCTTTTCGAAAAGGTTTACCTTCTGTGTCGTCTTCTTGCGTGCATATTCGAGCAGACGCATCTTCTCAATGCACAACTCACGTTCGAGTCCCTTGACCGCCATAGTCTTGAGGACCGAAAATCCGTCGGAATACCATTTCGGAGAACAGAACACCGAATACTCCTTTGTCCTATACTTGATTTCCTTAATTACCGGCACATCCACACCTGCAATCTTCTTAGTGCCAAGTTCCACTTTCTCTATAGTGAGCAGTGTGGGGTCAAATTCGCTCCACAATGCGAGCATCCTATCGTACGCCTTGATGCTTGCCTCCATCTCGCGTTCGAGTTCCTGAAGTTCAGTCTTGGCACGTTTCACCTCAATCCTGAGCGCACTCTCCTTGTTCTTTATCGTTGGCAGCGCACGTTCACGAATTTTCAGGTTCTTTTCCAAACCTTGCAGTGACGTCTTGTTGTATTGAAACTCTATAGCCATTGCTTATCTCCAGTATTTCTCAACCAATGCGTTCTTGATGTTCACCTCATCAGGCTTGAAATATTTGCCGAACAACGACCATGTGCGGTCAAGCATTTCGGTAGTATCGATGTTTACGTCTATGGCAAGAATGTCGTTCGAATACTCCTTTGCGAAGTCCAGCGTACGCTGGTCGTAGTCGGTGAGGTCAAATCCGTTTTCCAGTTTTGTCTTGGCATTTGCGGCATCTGCATAAAGTCGCACTGCTGCGTTCATCACCTGCGGATGGTCTTCTCTTGTCTTTTTGCCTTGGACGAGTTGCTTTAGTCGCGACAACGAACGGAATGGATCCACGATAACCTTGCCGACGTCAGAGTCACGGCGAAGGAAAAGTTGTCCTTCGGTGATATATCCGGTGTTGTCGGGGATGGCATGTGTGATGTCGCCGCCTGAGAGTGTAGTGACAGCAATGATAGTAATCGAACCTCCTTCAGGAAACTGCACTGCCTTCTCGTATATCTTCGCAAGGTCGGAATAGAGTGATCCAGGCATTGAATCCTTAGAAGGTATCTGGTCCATCCTGTTTGATACGATAGCCAATGCATCAGCATAAGAGGTCATATCTGTCAGCAGCACCAACACCTTTTCGTTCTTCTCTACTGCAAAATATTCAGCTGCAGTAAGTGCCATGTCTGGTATCAGCAATCGCTCGACAGGCGGGTTCTCGGTAGTATTGACGAACGAAACTATATGTTCCATGACGCCTGCATTCGAAAATACGTTCTTAAAATAAAGATAGTCATCATTCGTCAATCCCATTCCGCCGAGGATAATCTTGTCCGCCTTAGCTCTGAGGGCAACGTTTGCCATCACCTGATTGTAAGGCTGGTCAGGGTCGGCGAAGAAAGGAATCTTCTGTCCTGAGACGAGCGTGTTGTTAAGGTCGATACCCGCTATACCTGTGGCTATCAGTTCAGAAGGTTGTTTGCGTCTTACAGGATTCACTGACGGTCCACCGATTTCCACCTCCCTGCCTTCGACTTCTGGTCCACCGTCAATAGGAAATCCCAATGCGTTGAAAAACCTTCCGCAGAGTTGGTCAGAGACTTTGAGGGAAGGAGCCTTGCCCAGGAACACGACTTCAGCATTTGTCGGTATTCCCTCTGTCCCTTCGAAGACCTGAAGTGTTACTTCGTCGCCAATGATCCGTACTACCTGCGACAGTTTGCCATTGACTGTCGCCAATTCCTCAATGCCTACATCTGCTGCCTTCAGCGAACATGTCGCTTTGGTGATTGCCGTTATCTCGGTATATATTTTCTGAAATGCCTTTGCCATATCTATTTTCCTTTTATCTGTTTAATATCACTTCGACCTGTTTGCGGTACTCCTCGAATTTCTCGCTCTTGAACTCACTATAATTCATCTGCTTGCAGACGTTGATGAGTTTTTTGAAGTAGTCGCTGACTTCGTTGAAATCAGAAAATTCATATTCTCTGTCGCAGATATCCATGACTATGTCGAACATATATTCCTGTCGTTCCAGCGGACAGACGCAGTCTATAGGGTCGAAAGCATCCTGTTGCAGAATGACATAGTCAATCACCTCTGATTTCCAGAAAGTGACATGGTATGCTGTGGGAACGCCATCATCACCGAGGATATCGATCTGTTCCTGCACCTCCTTGCCTCGCTGCAACATTGTCTTCATTTTGTTGACTTTGCCTATCCAATCACCTTCAATCTTGGTTTTGATATATTCCTCGAACTCTGGATATTCTATGTATTTCGAGTAAGAGTCAATAGGGTTGACTGCAGGGTAACGTTTGCGGTCAGCACGGCTCTGCTCAAGCGCATAGAAACAACGTGCAGCTTTCTTGGTTCCTTCAGTGACAGGTTCCTTGAGATTGCCTCCTGCTGGCGACACTGTACCTATGAAAGTTATAGAACCGGTCTTGCCGTTCTTCAGATATACGAAGCCTGCACGGCTATAGAATGCGCCTATTATGGCTGAGAGGTCCATTGGGAATGCGTCCTGTCCAGGCAACTCCTCCATTCGGTTTGACATCTCGCGCAATGCTTGTGCCCATCTTGAAGTAGAGTCTGCCATCAGAAGTATCTTAAGTCCCATGGCACGATAGTATTCGGCTATAGTCATTGCCGTATATACCGATGCCTCACGAGCAGCGACAGGCATATTGGAAGTGTTGGCTATGATTATGGTCCGTTCCATGAGTTTGCGTCCGGTGTGAGGGTCATCGAGTTTTGGATACTCTACGAAGATCTCGACCACTTCGTTCGCTCGTTCGCCACATGCAGCCATGATGACTATGTCAGCATCAGCCTGTTTCGAGATTGAATGTTGCAGCACGGTCTTGCCTGTGCCGAAAGGCCCTGGAATGAATCCAGTGCCGCCTTCGACTATAGGATTGGCTGTATCAATGATGCGGATACCTGTCTCAAGCAGTCTGAAAGGACGTGGTTTTTCGCGATGCACGTTGATGGCCTTCTTGACGGGCCATTTCTGTATCATGGTTATCTCGTGTTCCTTGCCTTCTTTATCAACAATGACAGCTATAGTATCTTCAATTCTGTATTGTCCTGCCTTAGCAATGCTTTTGACAGTGAATACACCTTGCATCACGAAAGGCACCATTATCTTGTGTGGCTGGTGATTCTCTTCGACCTCGCCAAGCCATGATGCAGCCTCGACGGCATCGCCCTCTTTAGCTATCGGTTTGAAATTCCACAATTTCTCTCTGTCTAACGGAAAGTTATATGTTCCTCGCTTGAGAAATACTCCTTCCATCTTGTCAAGGTCGTTCTGCAGACCGTCATAGTTACGACTGAGCATACCTGGACCAAGTGTGACTTCGAGCATGTGTCCCGAAAATTCCACGTCATTGCCGACTTTCATTCCACGCGTGCTTTCGAAAACCTGTACAAACACGCTATCTCCGTTAACTTTCAGCACTTCAGCCATCAATTTCTCCTCGCCAATCGAAATATAGCATATCTCGTTCTGAGCTACTGGGCCATCAGCCTCTACAGTAACAAGATTGGATATAATTCCTTTTACTTTACCCGTTGTCATATCCTGTTGTGTGTTTTATTTCTTTAATGTCAGTTTACTCAATATTGCCCTGAATGCCTTCTCTCCATCCTCAATGTTGAGCATATTCCACCGCTCTATCATCTCGCATTTAAGATAATGTCCTATTACCACCTCCACCGAGAATGTATTGAATGTATTCATTTCGTCAATCCAGTCCCATTTCAGTGCATCAGTCTTTTTCTCTTTCTCCATTATGTCCTCTTCAGCGGCTATCTGTGCCACGACAGAATAGTACTCCCACTCTGCCGTTAGTCCGAAATCCTTGTCGTTCAGATGTTCGCGCATACAGTTGGTGACTTGGCTTTCGCCTACCAGATGCTTAGCTATGTCCCACCCATTCTTACGGCAGATGAAGGCAGTCAGTACATTGTTAAGGTCAAGATTAAATGTAAACCAATCTCTGAGGAATCTGTTCTTCTGCAGCATTCCATAACGATACCAATGTCCGAACAACTCTTCCTCGCTTATCTCCTCACGGTTGATGCCTTGTCTATCAATCCATTGTATGAATTTAGGAGCATTGTGTTTCCCGACTATGAGTTCTATCATTTCGTAGTCGTTTGCTGACAACTCCTCCTTGAGTTCCTCGGCTATTTCACGGCAGCTTCTTTCGGTCTTTCCTTCGCTGCGACTGACCTCTTGCATCCCTGCTATGTAGTAGTAGTAGTTCATTGTTTAAAACAATATTTCCATCAGTCTTGGTCTGACGAACTCTTTGAAATATTCAGTGAGTTCCTTTTCACCCATTGTGACTTTGAACCCTGCTGCTTCGTGCGAGATTGTGTATTCTGTCTTCCCGTCACGGCTACTTGTTATCTTTACACCCTGTTTCAGCAATTCACTGGCATTAGCAGCAAAGTATTCTTCGAGTTCCTTGGCTTTCTCTGCCTCAATGACCACACTACCCTCTTTTGCCCAGTTGCCAGCTATTTCCCTAATGACATCCTGCAAGAATCTGACATCCTTCAAGGCATTGCCTACCGCATGACTCACCACACGGTCAGTCACAAGGTCGGCTATCTCGGATTTAATGCTGTTAACAGTCTGCTGTGTGTATAATCTGAGTTCTGACTTGGTATTAGCATCAATGTCAGCTGCCTCTTTCCGGGCCTTTGCCGTTATCTCCTCAGCCTCGGCTTTTGCACTTGCAATTATCTTCTCAGCCTCGGCTTTTGCATTTTCGACAATGTTTTCTGCTTCAATGCGTCCTTTCTCGACTCCTTCAGCATAAATTTTTTCGGTCAGTTCCTTTAATTTTGTATCCATTGGAATATTATTTTTCTGGTTCCAATATTTTTTTGAAAAAGTCAGTTTCTGCATCGCTCTTGATGACTTCTTTGTCAATAAGGCTCTTAATCAGCATGAGGTCTTTTTCGCTGAGTTCCTGTCCTGCGCTGAATGGAATTTGCGCTTTGAGTTTCACCTTAGCCTGTGGGTCGTTGATTGCAAATGTCACTGTACCCTTTTCAAATTCATAATCTATATATTCTATCTTGAGTTGCAGGGCATAGTCTGTACAGTAATCCAAAGTCATCTTGAACCCTTTGACAGGCATTTCCCTGTACATAATGAAGTATTTCATAATAGCGTTGACCGTTGCACGTTTCACGTTGTATTTGCCCATTGATTCAACCAATGTCTTTGCTACATTGTCGAAATCTGTCCCAAGGTTGACTTGAACAGTCTTGTTCTCACCGTTTATCTTGACGAAACAGACTAGATCGTATTTCTTATACGTCGTATCGTAGCAGATGCTCGCTTCGTCAGTCACGTTAACTACCTGGTAGCTGTTGTCAACAGGTGCCTGCTGTTTCTTTCTGCTTTGACAGAAAGCCAAAGATGAAACCATCACCATTACTAATACAAAACCAATTCTTTTCATATTCTTTGTCGTTTTTATGATTATCTCGTTTCAGAGTTTGTCCTTCAGTTGCTTAGAACTGAAAATAGATAAATGCTTGCAAATCGGCAGTAACAAACTGGTATATTACGAATATCACGCCAGTTGCAACCAGTGCCAGCACCCACATTGGCATCACTGCGAACATGTATCTGTATCTCCTCTTGTACTTTTCTGGCAGCCAGTGTATTACCATACCTATAGCAAAGACTACAAACACCTTCCAATAAGCGAGACACACATCTGGAATTATTGCCGAGTTCCACGCTCCACCTATCTGCCCCACCATGTTCTTCGCAGTTTCCCAAGCCTCTTGATTCGCAGATGCAGGGTCGAGATTCGAAGAGGCGCGAAAGAAAAGACGTGTGAAACTAATAAAGAAGAACGTCTGGACGACACCCCATGCAGTATCCAACCAATCAGCCTTTAAATTGAAAATCGCACCTAAGTATTTTATTACTGTTCCTATGCCAACTATTGCTGTCCACACTCCGAGCAGGTTCCATATTGGCTGTGGAGCATATTTACCAATGAACATTACTATGAATGTGACAAGCGTGATGCAGAAAAGTTTAGTCCCCACGCTCCATTTTTTCCAAATTTTATAGACCACAATGCCTATTCCGTTCAATCCACCCCAAATGATGAAGTTGAAACTTGCTCCGTGCCACATTCCACCGAACAGCATTGTAAGCATAAGATTGAGGTTGGTGAATATCCTCTGTCGTTTCTCAGGTACGAACACTCCCCAAAGCACTATTGCCCCAGCTATTGCAAACACTATGCCCGCCACAATCCAGCTTCCAGACAACAGCACACCAATCATGGCAAACATCGTTATCCAGAAGAAGGTGCCAAATGTTGCATTCCTGTTTCCTCCGAGCGGTATATAGAGGTAGTCCTGCAGCCATTTCGAAAGTGATATGTGCCATCTCTTCCAGAAATTACTGCAGTTGGTAGCCTTGTATGGCGAGTTGAAGTTTTTCGGCAAATAAAATCCCATCAGCATTGCAACTCCTATTGCTATATCGGTATATCCTGAGAAGTCAGCATACACCTGCATTGAATAAACAAGCAATGCCATGAGGTTTTCAAATCCGCTAAACAGCAAAGGGCTATTGAACACCCTATCAATGAAATTCACTGCAAGGTAGTCGCTGAGTATTATCTTCTTTGCCAGTCCATTCAGAATCCAGAACACTGCTATGCCGAAATATTTCCTTGTAAGGCTGTATGGCTTGTAAAGTTGTGGAACAAAGTCTGTAGCCCTCACTATCGGTCCTGCCACCAACTGAGGGAAGAAACTGACATAGAAGCCGAAGTTCAGTATGTTCTTTACCGGCTCTATCCTCCCTCTATAGACATCTATCACGTAACTCAGCGTCTGGAACGTGAAGAAAGAGATGCCTACAGGCAGGATTATCTGCTCAACGATTGAATAATGTGTACCGAAAAGGCTGTTGGTTATGTCAGTGAAGAAATAGGCATATTTGAAGTAACACAATATTCCGAGATCAACCACTACGCTGAGCACCATAAGCACTTTCTTCCAAGTCTCGTTTGCCTTGCTGATCTCTATTGCAAATATCCAGTTGGCAAATATCGAGAATGCCAACAGCGCAACGAATAGCCCGCTGGTCTTATAGTAGAAAAACAGCGAAACTGCAAACAGGAATACGTTTCTCATCAGTATTTTGTCCTTCACAAGCGTCAGCCCCGCGAATACCAATGCAAAGAATCCCCAGAAGTAGAACTGCGTAAACAACAATGGTTCTCCTGCGTCAAAACCGAATATGTATTTGAAGAATTCCATTTTATATCATTTATCTCCCCATAAGAGCTTCATACATCATATCCCCTAACAGACAATATCCTTCGTATGTGAAGTGTATCTTGTCGTTGTTCATCAATCCTGCCTTTACCCAATTGTCAGCCGAACCTAATCCTCCCATCACCCTGAACTGATTCCACACTGCACCATTGTATTCCTTTGCCAATTCTCTCATCGCCTGTTCCACTCTCGGTGTGTTCCTGTTCACCCCTCTGTTTTTCCTTTTCAGCCTCAACACGCAGTCATTGTTGGTAATAAACACGAATACGCATTGCGGATTGACCTTCCGTATTTTTTCTATCAGTTGTCTGTATCGCTCTTTATACACCTCTTCACTAAACGAGTTGTACGGCACGTTAGCATCATTTATACCTACACCGAAAATCACAAGATCAGGTTTGAGATATTTTATCTCGTTATCAAATTCCGTACATTTCAGCCACGAGGCAAGCGAGGCTCCATTCACTCCCAACGAATGATATGTTATTCCGTTTCTGTCGTTTTCGGGTATCAATCCGAGTATCGAGACCTCCGCCTGGCAATTGTCACTGTTTCTGAATATCAGTTTTCCTCCCGTTTCGTACTGTACAGTCTCGAATTCATAGCATCCGCCTTTAGTCTTGCTTTCGAGCGTGTCGCCATTGACAACCAACAGCATAGTGGTGATGCTGTCCTCTATTTCGGCAAATACTCTGAGCCTGTTGTATGTCCAGCGCGTATCCCATGCATTGAGCTCGAACCCTATGCTTGCGCCAGTATCTGTCGTGGTTATTGTATAACCCATGATGCCCATTGCCTTGTCAGCTGCACCTAACGAGTTCTGTGTTTTTTTCCAAGTGCCTGTGTAATAGGTCTGCATGTTCTGCGGACCGTTAGTTTTTGCGGCACTCCATGGAAATATGGCTCCACGTTCCGCTCCTGCCATTGGCTGTATTTCGGCAAAACGCATTCTAACCCTGTTCGAGAAGGCATCTGCCTGCACGTGCGAACCGCCTATGTGGACAATATTAAACCTCCCTTTACCGAAGAGCAACACTTTCTCCATCTTTTCCTTCGCCCTTTTCAGTCGAGATGTGTCGCCTGGTATTTCAAGTCTGCTTGCCTTCTTGTCAATAAAACTATATTGAGTCTGTCGTGGTTTCTGCTGCTCGGCCTGTGCTGTCTGGCACGACACTGGATGAAGTGTCCCTATTGCCAACATACATACCATCGGCATAACTCTTTGTATCAATTTCGTAAATGTCATATTCTTTCATTTTGCCAGAGACTCTGACTTCGGGGTTGCGTTTAAGGTAGTATTCGTATGTTTTCAGTATTGCATTTGTAAGCATCTTGCCTGCCCTTTCTGCCCCGAGAGGGGTGAAGTGCACATAGTCGGGACCTGCGAGCTGGGGATTTGCCTTCACCCATGCTATCATAGAGTTCCATCCTCCCATTGCTTCGTACAGATCCCAAAATGCAACATTCTCGCCGAGGCACATTTTCTTCAATGAATCCACTATCACAGGTAACTGCTCGTATGTCTGCATCTTGCTGCCTATCTTGGTTGACATGTCAGATGGTCCTATGAACAGGATTTTTGTTTTTGGCGACATCTTCCTGATATATCGTATCTGATTTCTAAGTCCGTCGCAGTATGATTTTGCCGACTTTCCAGGTTTCAGGTATGGCATCGCGTTGCCTCCAAACTGCATAATCACCAGCGGCACATCGAAATGATTGAAGTATGTAGCAAGCGACTGTCCAGCTATCTGGGTGAATATTGTGCCTGAGCATCCTCGCATTGCAACGTTATCCACCTGCACCCCATGCCCTTTGCCGTCTAATGTGAATCCGTGTATCAATGCATTGCCATACATCGACACTGTGGCATGGTCGATATATCTGCCAACGTCTATGCATGCAAATGTCTCATTAGGGTCAAGTGTGAACTCTATAGTCGTGTCGTTTGTGGTCACTTTGCCACCTGCCTCGTTTGCGTTTTCATAAAATATACCTATTCTCGCAAATTTCTTTGTTCCAGGCTTGGTGGATTTCATTGATGCTTTGGCGAAGGTGAATGTTGCATTCCCCGCAAGTTGTGCTGTCTGCCCCATAGGCCCGTACTGACGGCTTTTCAGTTTCTTGTCGGGCGCATAGACAATGTATCGTGTCATATCAGCACTGCAACTCTGCTTGATGGCTGTAGTAGGCACTGTCTGTACTGCTGGTATCATTCCTACACCGCAACCTCCAAATTCGCTTTGCATCAGATGACGTATTTCAGAGGTCATTCGGTCAATCTCAATCTGCGAGTCACCGTAATGTATTATTCTGAGGTGCTTTTTACCTGCCTGTACCAATTGGTCGAATACACCATCCATCCATACAGGGTTATTGTCAGGAAAATATATTGCGTTCTCGCTTGTGAGCACCTCGTATTTCATTTTTTCAATTTCGTCCATGTTTGCCACCTCGCTCGAATCTTTCATCAATGTCGAATCTTTCTCTGCTTCGTAATGTATGCTCGTCTTCTCGCTTGTAAGCACCGACATAGGATCTGGGAAAGACAGTGTGCCTATCCCTATGTTGACACCTTTCTCTGGCCAGAGAAGTCCCAACAGACCTAACAGCGCAATAACCGCTGCAATGAATAATAACACCTTACCCGCTTTCATCGCTTCTTTATGATTTTCAGTTTCTGACCTGCTCTGATCATGTCACTTTTCAACTTGTTCCATTTCTTCAGGTCGCGCACCGAGCAATTGTACTTTTGAGCTATTCTGCTGAGATTGTCTCCCTGTCGCACCACATAAATCAAAGGTTTTGGTTCCGGTTTGACTATAGGCACGAATCTCTCTTCAGACATAGGCTCAACTATTGTATCGTAGTTTATCTCTTCGTATTGTAATTTCATATTTCTTATCGAGTCTTCCACCATTGCTGCCTTCTGCGCGAAATTTGCCACCCATTCTCTGTCAATGTAACAGCGATAGAAACATTCGTCAGTGAAATTCTCGTCGTTCTCTCTTACCAGTGCAGTGTTCACGAAACTATTCAGAGCTTTGATTGTGTCACCGTTGTATTCCCTCAGCAAATCCTTGATGTAGCGGCATGCAGCCCTGCTGGCCTTCTCAATGATGAATCTTTCGTCAATTGCCGTATCCACCAAGAGTCCGTAATGCCTTGCCTCTACTATGGTAAGTCCCCAAAGTCCGCCCCTGACACCATCGTTGTAGCCGGGTTCGAAATCGGTTATCAGCCCTGGCAGCCATACTATGTTCTCCACAAACATGTCGCTGTATCGTCCGACTGTTTCGCTGCTTGTTCCTGTCTTCATCTCTTCCACTACGTAGCCTCTCCACGGCATCTGTCCCCAGCAGCTTAAAATTGTAACCCAAACAGATAATATGCCAATGAATGATTTTCTCATAGTAGTCAATTTTCAAATGTCGGTTCACCAACATCCTGCGTCGCATGTGCTTCTTGTATCGCCATTTAGTTTTACACGATATAGTCCTGAAATCCTGTCATCGCCTATTCCCCTTCCTGCCGATTCGTCAGCCAAGGCAAAATTGAAATATTTTTCTTCTCCCCTATCGTATTTTGCCTCAGTGCATACGAACACCTCTTTGCCACCATCGTCTGTTATACATTGTTTCCATGCTTCGTCCTTTTCCTTGACTTTCAGCATCGAATTTGCTATCCAGAGGTTGAAAGTCTCGTTAGTGTCTTTTATTATCTCCAGTTCGTTCGACATTGCTCCCCAGACAACTGTATTCTCGATTGTGAATCTTTCGACAGGATATAGTGTCCTCTGTCCATATTGCTCGGCATATCCTGCCACTCTCACAGCAGCTGTCTTTCTCGTGGCGAAAGTAAAATAGTCAGCTATTGTACTCTGCTGCACTATGGTCTCACCTCCGACCACCATCAGACATGACTGCCCGCAGTTCGAAATCTCCGAGTTCAGTATTTCCACTTTGCCCATCTGTGAATAGACTCCATAACTGCTAAAACAATGTATTTTCGAATTTTCTATCGTCAGTTCAGGTCTTGCCCTTCCTGCTCCGAACAGCAATATTCCTACTCCACCGGAGCGTATGTCGGCACCTGATATCCTGTTTTTGCCTTGGGCATTCTGTAGGTAGATTCCTCCCCATTGTCCTGGTATGTTGTTGTATGGTATCTCCACTCCTCCGTCGTGCAGGTCATCAAAACGGTCACCTCTGATTCTGACCATGTTTCCTATTTCACCATCAATCTCTATTTCGCCATCCACGATGATATTAGCTCCCTTGTGCATGAATATTTCGGTTCCTGCCTCAATGGTGAGTTTCATGCCTTCTGGTACGTACAAATAACCTACGACGAGGTATGGCATATCAGGCACAAGTGTCATGTCAGAGACCATCTGGAAGTTTTCAAGGCGAATTGCGCTGCGTCCTGTCATCTCTAAAGCGACTTCCTGAGTGTTGCCGTTTGTGAGGAATATCACAGTGTCGCGCATCATCATGAACATTGCTTCGCCGTCTGCATTCCTGACCGTACATTCCACACGCACCATCAGCGAATCCTTTGTCCTGACCGTTATGTTGTCAAGGCCCCTCGTATTGTCCATCTTTCTGCCATCAACATTTACCGAAAATGCCGATTCCTTGCCACCTTTCAACCCGATATGTTCAATGTTCAGTGCCTTGCTGCCCCTGTTATAGACCATAAAATGCCATGTCTGGCTTTCAACAAATGCTGTATCCATTCTGAGCTCGCTTGTCGAGAACTCCAGCTTGTCGCTGATGTTCGTAGAGTATCTTTCATCAACGCAACTCCACATTATCAACGTAATGCACAATATGACCAATGTTTTTTTCATTCTCAGGAATCTTTCCTTTTTATGCATTGAAACAGTCACTGCAAAAAACGCTGCAAAATTACATATTTTTTTCGTGAGAAACAAACATTTTGTGGTTTTTTTATTGTAACTTTGCGCCAAGTTAAATAATGCAAATCAGCATGGATAGAGACTCTATAGATTTTGCCTTGCAACCTGTTCCTTTACTCTTTCACCGACTACTTGTTCCTACGCTTTTAGGAATGGTGTTCAATATGGCATTTATCCTTACAGATGGAATATTCGTCGGTCATGGCGTAGGTCCCGAAGGGTTGGCAGCAATCAATCTTGTAGGACCGTTGATGATGCTCATCACTGGCACAGGACTGATGTTCGGCATTGGCTCTACGGTTGTTGCTGCCATTCATCTCTCGCATAATAATGTAAAGGCTGCACGCATCAACGTTACGCAAGCATACATTGCCTCAACCGTCATTTCGTTTCTGCTGTGCGGACTATTTATCCTTTTCTCTTCGCCTATTCTTCTTCTCCTTGGAGTGACACCTGATTTGATGCCTTACGCACGCAGCTATTTCGATTTTTTCATCCCAACCTGCATCTTTCTGATGTTCCAGATAGTAGGCGAATTTGTAATCCGTCTTGACGGTTCGCCTAAATTCGCCATGTATGCCAACATCATTCCTGCCGTGGTCAACATAATACTCGACTATACGTTTGTCATTCCTCTCGGCTGGGGGCTTCGTGGGGCAGCACTTGCCACTGACATAGGCACTTCAATTGGAGCATTCATGACGCTTTATTATATGTTCTTCAGGTCACGGACACTGCGTTTCTATCATCTGAAGCATACGTTCAAAAGCCTTCGCCTGTTGTTGCGCAATGTCGGCTACATGGTTCATACAGGTGCGTCGGCATTTATAGGCGAGTTCTCGATAGCAGTGATGATGATGGTTGGCAATATTGCATTCGGTCGTTGGATAGGAGATGACGGCATTGCCGCATATTCTGTTATATGCTATTTGTTTCCAGTGGTTTATATGGTCTGTAATGCAATTGCGCAATCAGCCCAGCCTATGATGAGTTACGACTATGGTGCGAAACGTCCGTCGCGTGTACGCTCGGCCTTTTTGTTGAGTCTCTTTTACTCAATTGCGTTTGGCTTAGTGATGACGTTGGTGTTTGTAATTTTCCCTTCGTTGGTCATATCGGTCTTTCTTGACGCTGGCTCAAGTGCCTATTCGCTTGCCGTCGAGGGGTTGCCACTGTATGCAATCAGTCTGATACCTGTCGCATTCAATGTGGCAGCGATTTTCTATTTCCAGAGTGTCGGTCATCCATCGTTCTCGACGTTGCTGATGCTGCTCCGTGGCGTGATAGTAATGGTTCCTGCCTTTCTTCTGTTTCCCAATCTTCTGGCAAGTTCTCTGTCAGAAGTCATTGTCCTATGGATGGCAATCCCTGTAGCAGAAGTCGTAACCTCAGTTGTGGCTCTTGTCAGGTTTGCTACCTCGTATTAAATTGGAGAAAATAGTCATTAGATAGTTCTATAAATCAAACAAGATTCTCTGAATAAAAGTTGTATAATTGCATTCAGAAAAAAGTGATAAAGTCAAAATGAAATGTTATTGCATTTCATTTCTTGTCGAACTGCAAATATAGGATGTTCATTCCGTGGACGTAGTGATACTCTTGTTTATCCGAATAGTTTTTGATATAGAACAGGCTCAACTCTTTGGCATCTGGAATTCTGCCGTTTTCGACATATTCTTCAACCAGATTGTTAGGTATGGCAGGTGATACAGGTTTCCCAAGATTAGTTGCAAATAGACACAGGTTGTCACTTCCTTCCGAAAGCCGCATGTCAAATGTACCCTTCTTGTTCTTTGTTCCTATTATGTTGTTCATCAGTTCCTCACAGCAAATCTCAATCCTTTTTGAAAGGTCTTCGCTCACCTCGCATACACTCAGGAACAGACGTATCCTCTCCATATTCTCCTCCAGACTCTCAAGTGTATAACTCACTGAAACGTCAAGATTGACTGTCTCGCTGAATCTGTCAAGCAGGAAGTATGGAACAATATTCCTGTCCTTATGACAGCATATAGCATTGACTACTACAACGTATACAACGAATAATATAGATGTTGCAACAAATCCATACCAAAGATTGCCATTTCCCAAGGTAATGGCTGCAACCATAATCATTAACGGAGGAATCAAGCAGGTAATGGCATCTTGCACTACTTTTATGATTGGTTTGCGCTGAATGGAAAATACACCAAAAGTAGTTGCGATATCTCGGACTACAAAGAAACAGGTTACGCACATCAGAGGCATCCTGACAGAATGAATCAATTCAATGCTCTTTGCCCCGAAAAGCATGGCGATATTATCGGTAAAGCATACATAGACTACTGCGAACAACATTAGTATCAGACATATTTCCAAGAAATATGCCTTTGCTATTCTAAACCTTCCGACACTGTCACCTTCGCCGAGAAGGAAAGCATCAACATACATATAAGCATCTGCAACTCCAGCCGTGAAGCATAGAGGCATTGAAATAGCCTGCAGACATACACCCCATACGAACAGGCCATCAAATGGAAGGAAATACAATATGAGAATGTTTACAAGGAACTGAAAAATTGCGTTTGATATGGAAGATGAGATGACGCTTGTCCACAGAAGGATATTCTTTCTGAATATGGTGAAGAGTTCCAAGGTTGGAGTGACGAAATGGAATGGAAATTCCTTGCTGAAGGCAACAGGCAAAAGCACCAAAATGTTCGAGGCTGACGAGAGGCACATTGCAATTCCGACAGACTCAACGCCAAGGTGAGCCACTTTTATCAGCAGGAAAACAGAGATGATATTGACGAACACTGAGACAAATGTAGCCCTTGTCACTTTGTCGGCATGTCCTGCTGCGGTAACATAGGCATTCATCACAGATACCGTGGCATCAAACAGGAAATATATGGCGATTGGGGCAAGATAGGAGTACAGGTTACCCAAGACTACTGGGTCAGAGGTCATCATTCCGGCTATTCCACTTCTGAACGTCAATATGACAATTGCAGGAATGACAGCAACCAAGACAGAAGACACCGTAGAAAAGGTGAGCAGTTTGTTGGCAGAGTTAAAGTCAAGTTTCCCGTATGCTGTTCCAGTCTGCAGACTTGGACCGAGGTTGCATAGGTTTATCAGCATCATTATCATGCCTGCTATTGGATTGAAAGCAGCCGTTGCCTTGAAACTGTCCACGCCAAGGAACTGCGACACCATCATACTGTTCAGAAAAATCGCAAGTTGCGGAGCAAGGTAATTGAGCACACATGCCACCTGTGTAGATAGCATTGAGCGGACTACCACCTCGCCCGAACGTATTTGCTGATCATCTACCTTGTGTTTCAACACGCAATCAAATATCCTTTTTTTCATACTCATTTTCATATTAGTCCATGTTGCATACGATTATTTGGGTAATCTCATGTTTATTTATTTCCATTAAACCTGCATTAGCAGCAACCGGCCAAGCAGGTAAGAATCAGGATTGTTTCATTGTCATGCCTGATTCCTTCTTGACATAAATCAATGTTTTCTCTTCTTCTGTAATAAGTTTGTTACATCATTGTCCCTCTAACCCGCACACCATGTTGCTGAAATGGCATACAGGTCCATGACCAGAACCAAATTCAAGGTTTGCACCACGACGTATTGCCTCGAAAATATAATTCTTCGCCTTATACGCCGCTTCGTTTAGCGTACAGCCCTGAGCGAGAAACGATGCGAAAGCAGAAGAAAGCGTGCAGCCAGTGCCATGAGTATTGCGTGTATGCAGACGCTCGGACGAAAGAGCAAGAGTCTCGTCTGTCTCGGCATTGTAGAATATATCCGTCAGCACGTCATCGGTCAGATGACCAGCCTTCAGAAACACAGATACACGTCCGCCCAACGAGAGTTCGCGTGCCACCTCCGGGAGATCATCCTGTCTGATGATGGGATGTCCGACGAGTATCTCAGCCTCAGGTATATTGGGCGTAATGACACGTGCAAGTGGAACAAGCGACTCCTTCAAGGTATGTACGGCTGACTCCTCGATGAGGCGATGACCGGAAGTTGAGACCATCACAGGGTCAAGTACAACATTGCGGACAGATGAACGCTGCAATGCCTCAGCAACAGCCACAACGACCTCCGAGGAGTGAAGCATGCCAATCTTCACTGCATCAGCACCTATATCTGAAAGAACAGCATCAATCTGACCTGTGATGACATCTACAGGCACAGGGAAGACTCCATGAACTCCAAGTGTGTTCTGCACAGTAACGGCAGTAACGGCAGAAGCAGCATACGACCCTGTGGCAGAAATGGCCTTGATATCGGCCTGAATGCCGGCACCGCCACCTGAGTCGGAACCTGCAATGGTAAGTACCTTATGTATTTTCATTCTTTTTGTTATTTTTATATGCATAATCAAATAAAGACAAATCATGAATTGCCGAACGGCGGTAGATATCAACACACGAATCTATGTCGTCAGACTCGATATAGCGCAGAGCTATATCGACAAAACAGTTGACATCAGCGTCATATTGCTCATCGGAATATGCCATAATCCATTCACGATAGAAATTGCCATTGAGCGCAGATACGCGTAGCAAGGATTGACCCACAAGGTTGTATAACCACGTACATGGCAAGACGGCAGCAAAAGCAAATGCCACAGACTCTCTATTGATATACAATCGTATGAATTTGTCATATGAACAGAGTTCATCGCAAAGCGGCAAGTGTTTCTGCCGTCCGTCAAGCAGCCGCATTAAATGTGCATGAAGAGTTCGCTCGGCTTCAACTCCCCGTTCGGCAAACGAGCGAACAAAGGCTTTTTCGATACTATCACTCAATCGCAAACTGATATTTCTCAGATAACCGGCATAAAGGTCGAGATACATCTCATCCTGCACAAGATAACATTCGAAACTTTCGTGCGAAAGCGTACCTAATGCCATTTCCTTCAAGAATGGATGTTTCATGAAACTGACAAGCATCTCATCGTTCAGTTTACTTAGTTTGGTTTTGCATGATGGCATATATGGTATCATATTTTTTTATATCCTGTTATTGCAACGTATGAGCCATGCGTATATCCCTTTTGAGGCTCTTCCACAACAAGATGGGCATAGCAAGGGGAAGCGGTCAGTGTCTCCATGTATTCAAGTTCCGAGAAACCTGCACCTTCAATCTCGCGGCTGAGTTCGTCATTGGTACGCCATACCGCTTGACGCACAAGCTCGATGGGATAAGGATCCACAGGAGCGACATCAACTATCAATGGATGCTGCCATGTGCCAAGTGTCATAGCGAGATTGTAAAGGCAACCAAACGGACTCTCCTTCGGAACATCGACTGCCACTACCCTACCACCTGGACAGAGTGACTCGTAAGCATGACGGAGAGCTTCGCCGAAATCAGTCATATAGCAAGGACAACCATTGAAAAGAACTGTATCGTAAAGCAACGACCCATAATGAGCATCCTCGGCAGTAGCAATCTCAACCTCAAATCCGCGCTTTCGAGCTATGTCAGCCATAGGCTCGGATGGTTCGATACACTTTACGAAATCAACTTTGTGGCACAGCATACTCTCGAAAAGAGCTGTGCCACAACCTACAGTAAGAACACGTCCAGCGTTACGAAGCACCGCATCAACAAGTTTCAGTTCAGTCTCGAAAACCACACGATTACGGACAAACCATTCATCGTAGAGCGATGCATAGGAATCAAACTTACACATATGCCTGCTCATATATTTGAAAGTTCGTCGATGAATGAAGTCTGGAAAGATGCCGTCCCTCGTGCGTCACGAACACGCGATGCAGCATATTTCATAACCGAAGCAGCATCCACAGCTGCACAAAAATGGTCGGTGTTCACAGCCACGAAAGCAGCTGTAATAGCAGAGGCTGTACAACCCATTGCAGTGATTCGCGGCATAAGGGGCGAACCGCCACTGAGAGATGTCGCTAAACCATCTGCGGCGACAATCACATCAGTAGCACCCGAAACAGAGACAACTGCCCCTATTGAGAAGGCAAGCGACTTGGCAGAGGAGAGCAGCAATGCGTCGTCCGACGAGATAGTAGAATCAACACCGCACGACGACGATGAGCCACCGGCAAGTGCTACAATCTCGGAGGCATTACCACGGATGACAGCAGGCGGATATGCCGAAATAAGTTCACGGCAGACCGCCATCCTGACATGCGAAGCTCCAACTCCGACAGGGTCGAGAACATACGGCTTGCCTTTTGATTTCAGTGCACGTACAGCCCTCTTCATAGCTTCAACCTGCTGATTGTCAAGACAGCCTATATTAATACATGCTGATTGCGAAATCGCCACCAACTCGTCCATCTCGTCAGGGAAGAACGACATCAGCGGCGAAGCCCCTATTGCAAGCAGCGCATTGGCGCTGACATTCATTGCAACATAATTCGTAATGTTAAGCACTATTGGTGCAGTAGTGCGGATAAGAGCGCAATCGCTCTTTGTAGCGTCAGAAAGTACCATAATTTTCCTACGTTGTAATTAAACAAATCAGGTTCAGAGGGTTTGTTCTCAGCCGGCCGCAAATGGTCAAGGCACCCCTAATTATTTACGGTGCAAAGGTACGGAATATTCACGAAACCACAAAGGAAAACGGAAAATTTATTTTTCAGGCTGCCGTCACGCAAAGGCAAGCATAAGCGACGAGAGGATTACGGCTACGAGAAACACGATGACTGAACGTGCCGAAGCACGTGAAGCTATGAGGTCGTAGAGCAGAAAGAGCAGAACGTACGACACGATAAGCATCCTAAACGAGATAGAAACCTGCAGTTGCGACCACGGAAAAGCAGATATGAACGACACTATGCCACACATCATCCACAGCGTCCATGAACAGAACGGCAGGAAAGCCACAGGCGCAAGAATGAACACCAGCGGAACAAGCAGGGCAATGAAGAGATTGGAAAGCATGAACCACACTGGGAAGTTACCGAAAAGATAGATTATCAGCGGTGTGAGCAATATCTGTGCCGAGATGGTCAGAGCCACATTCTGCAACACTATATTCCTGCCAGACACACGGAACAACGGCATGAAAAGCAAGATGGACAACACAGCCATATAACTCATCTGGAAACTTGCATCATATATAGCCATCGGATTGAACAGCACTATGATGAATGCCGAAAGGAAAAGTGACCCTATCGGGTTATACTCACCTCCCGACGAGCGGGCAAGAAGCATGACGGTGAACATGAAGGCAGCCCGGCGTACAGAGACTGAAAAGCCAGTGAACCATGCATAGAACCATATAAGAGCCATGCCTATCAACACCACCTGCATCTTGTAACGGCTATGCCGGTAGGCAAGCAGCACCAACAGGAAAAGAAACCCCACATGCATGCCGCTGACTACAAGCACATGAGCAACACCAGCAGTACGGAAAGCGGCATTCGTACGTTCAGTCAACAGAGACCTCTCGCCGAGAGTCAAGGCAGAGAGAACGGCAAGCCGTTCACCGTCAATGCCGCAACAGCGGTAATAACCTATTACCTTCTGACGCAGTCTGTATGAAAGTGCAGGAGTATGGTCAAGTTGCCGAATCTGCCCAGAAGCCACATACGCAATTCCCGAAATGCGATGCCGCTCGAGATACAGTGCATAGTCAGCATGACGTGTCATATATGGTTTCAAATGGCTGACATGAAGATATGAAGAGCAAATCAGCGAATCATCAGCGACATGCAGCAATATGACTGGACGTGACGCAAGATCGGTGATTTCCGCTTCGCAAGTGTAATGATCACGAACAGGCTTGGGCGATGTCAGGACACGGAGAGTATAATCGCCAGAAGGGGGCAAATGAGGGACAGGACGAGAAGAGGTATATATACCGACAGCGAACAGGAACAGAGCTACCGAGACTGACATGAGACGGTGATAACGCCTGAAGAAAGCGAAAACCATCATCAGCAAAGGGACAACGACAATTGCCAGTGAACGACAGTTGACAGGCACAAGTATGCCCGTAACAAGAAAAAGGAACAACCTGAAAAAGATTGTTCCTTCAGCCACGCATAAAAGCGGATATTTATTTCTTCTTCTTTGGATTTCGAGCATCTACATTGTCCTGCTGAACAAACATGCCTTTCTTGAACTTGAAACATGATACGGACATGTCTGGGCCATAGAGTGTATTGCCGTTTTCGTCAGTACCCATAGGAGAGAGGTTGTCGTAGTCGATGCGACGTTTCTTGAGGTTGTATTCGAGCGACATCTGGACGTTGCGGGCATACTGGAACACAATACGAGAGAATTTCTTGCCATCTGCCTTTTGGAACATATTTGCACCGAAACGTATGCCGTTCTTCTTGACAGTCATTACATCAATAATCTTGTACTGACGGTTATCGTCGATAGGCGCATAGCCGAGAAGGAGATAAACTGTGTTGTCCTTGAACTGGACAGGTGATATTTTATAATACATTGCGCCATACCAGGCACTCTCCTCAATATTGCCTTTTTCTGCAGGAACGTACGGAATACCCTGAGCGAGAACGTACGTCACGCCAAACGACTTGTTGAAACAGAGAGCATAGAATTGCGACGTGTTGTTCTGGTCCTTCAATGGCACATTCCACGAGTACATGTAGAGGAGACCGTCATCTGAAACCACACAACCCACATTGGGCAGAAGGTCGAACTCATAGTCAAATGGGAAATCCTCGTACATGAGAATCTCAATCATTTCACGCTGGATTGAATCAGCCATACGTGTAATCTGGTCGTTGTCGGTCATCTCGTCGATTTCCGAGAACATTTCACGAACCTTGGCTTCACGCTGCTGCCACGAGATTTCGACATCCTCCTGCGCAATGACAAACGTCAGAGAGAGGCACATGGCAATAATAGTAAAGATAGTCTTTTTCATTTTTCTTTCAGAATTATTTTCCGCCTGCAAAGGTACAAACTTTTCTCCTACTCAGCAAATTTTTTGACATTTTTTATTATATAGTCATTAGCCGCCACATTTCGAGAAGCCGCAATTGGTACATTTCATACAACCTTCGACCATCACGATGGTGTGCTGATGACACTGTGGACACTCCATTCCCTCCATTTTCGTACCATCAGGAATGTATTTCTTCAAAGCACGTACTACGCCCTCTTTCCAGTTGTTGATTGACTCGCTGTTGAGCTGCAGACCTGAGACAAGTTTGACAACCTGGTCGATAGGCATACCATAGCGAAGCACTCCAGAAATCAGTTTAGCATAGTTCCAGTACTCCTTGTCGAATTTATGCGAGAGACCCTCGATGGTGGTCTTGTAGCCACGTGCATTCTTGAATTGGAAATCGTAACGGCGATTGCCCTCCTCGTCGTGAGTCTTGATGATAGAACCTTCAGTGACCGACTTTGGCAGGAAGATACCCTCCTCGTCGTCGAGAAGACCAGTGAAAATCTCGTATGGCTTGTTCTGGTCGTTGAGTCCGACAAAGGCAATCCATTTCTCCTTGTTGTTCTGGAAACGCACGACATCACATTTCAATTCAGCAGGACGGACAAAGACTGGTGATTCGAAACATACGCAAGTCTTGTTCTCCTTCTTCTCCTCCTTGGTTGATGTCAGCACTCCCACGCGCGAACCTTCACGGAAAATGGTGCATCCCTTGCAACCGCTGCGCCAAGCCTCCATGTAAAGTTCTGCCACAAGTTCCTCGGAAGTGTCGGCAGGGAGGTTGATAGTCACCGAGATGCTATGGTCAACCCATTTCTGCACACGACCTTGCATCTTGACCTTCATCACCCAGTCTATATCTTCCGAAGTAGCCTTATAGTAAGGCGATTCAGCAACAATGCGGTTCAACTCCTCTTCGCTGTACTCAGCGTCAGGGTCATAGCCGCGGACCTTCATCCACGTAGCGAATTTATGGTGCAATACCCGGTAGTTCTCCCATGAATTGCCCTCAGGGTCAACATAGTCAATACGCACATTGGTATCATTAGGGTTGACCTTGCGTTTACGGTTGTATACAGTACGGAAAACAGGTTCGAGACCTGATGTTGTCTGTGTCATGATACTCGTCGTACCAGTAGGAGCTATTGTAAGACACGCTATATTGCGACGTCCATATTTGACCATTTCCTTATACAGTTCAGGGTCTGCCATCTTGATGCGTGCAACGAAAGGATTATGTTCCTCGCGCTTTGCGTCATATATTTCGAATGCTCCACGTTCACGTGCCATGATAACCGACGAGCGGTATGCCTCTACTGCGACCACACGGTGAACTTCCTCAGAGAAATCAATAGCCTCTTCCGAAGCATAGCGCAATCCGAGGGCAGCGAGCATATCGCCTTCGGCAGTGATACCGACACCCGTACGACGACCTTGCAGGGTCTTTGCCTTTATTTTCTGCCAGAGTTCATATTCCGTAGATTTCACGACATCGCACTCTGGGTCAGAGGCAATTTTCTCAAGTATCTTGTCTATCTTCTCGATTTCAAGGTCAATGATATCATCCATCATTCGCTGCGCATAACGCACATGTGAACGGAATTTCTCAAAATCGAACGAAGCATGGTCGGTGAATGGGTCATCAACATACGAATAGAGGTTGATGGCAAGCAGACGGCATGAATCGTATGGGCAGAGAGGTATCTCGCCGCAAGGGTTTGTAGAGACAGTACGATATCCAAGGTCAGCATAGCAGTCTGGAATAGACTCGCGTATGATGGTATCCCAGAACAGAACGCCAGGTTCAGCGGATTTCCAGGCATTGTGAATTATTTTCTGCCAGAGAGCACGAGCGTTGATATTATGACTCACCTTAGGGTCTTTTGCATCGATAGGCCACTGCTGGGTGTATTCCCTGTCGTGTTCCACCGCCTGCATGAACTCATCATCAATTTTGACAGATATGTTGGCACCTGTAATCTTGCCCTGTTCGAGCTTTGCATCAATGAATTTCTCGGAATCAGGATGCTTGATTGAACACGAGAGCATGAGGGCACCGCGACGCCCACCCTGCGCAACCTCTTTTGTCGAATTTGAATAACGCTCCATGAAAGGCACGATACCAGTAGATGTAAGGGCAGAATTCTTGACAGGCGAACCCTCTGGACGGATATGCGAGAGGTCGTGCCCTACTCCACCACGGCGTTTCATGAGCTGCACCTGCTCCTCGTCAATCTTGAAGATCGCACCATAAGAATCTGCATTGCCGTCAATTCCTATGACAAAGCAATTCGAAAGCGACGACACCTGAAGGTCGTTACCCACGCCAGTCATCGGACCACCCTGCGGAACAATGTAGCGGAATTTGTCCATGAGGTCAAACATCTCCTGCTCCGACATAGGATTTGGATACTTCATCTCGATGCGCGCAAGTTCACGTGCAATACGATGATGCATGTCAGCAGGTGTTGCCTCATAGAGGTTGCCAGCCGAATCTTTCAGTGCGTACTTGTTCTGCC
The DNA here is from genome assembly GCA_024399575.1 of Paludibacteraceae bacterium. Taxonomy (GTDB): domain Bacteria; phylum Bacteroidota; class Bacteroidia; order Bacteroidales; family Paludibacteraceae; genus Aphodosoma. Next base: position 5,857 of record JAKSNT010000016.1, on the reverse strand, counting down.
AGACTTGGGCAGCAAGTTCGTCGCCACAGAAATATTCTATGCAAGCCTGCTTGGATTCTTGGAAATCTACTGTCTTTTTCATATAATGTATATCGTTTGTTTTTTCTTTTCGGAAACCGGATGCAAAGTTAGTTCTTTTGCAGATAATGGAAAAATATTTTTATAAAAAATTTTCCACAATTTTTCCACAATCGACATGTGGAAAATTGAAAGTTTTCCATTTCATTTTATTATAACATTAATATTCAGAGATATACGATTTTTTGAAAGTCAAAAAGTTTTCCAAAATAGACAACAAGTTCAGAACGAACAGCCTTATAATTCACCGAAATATACATAATTCACATTTTCTAACTCCGCATTTTTCACTCATCAAAACAAGGTCTCAATTGGCAAAAGTCACGGCAAATACACAAAATTAAAAAAGAGGAAAAAAGAAGCATGAAATATTTGGTCGTGCGATTTTTTTTCACTACCTTTGCAGTCAAATTGAAAAATCACTCCAAAACAACGGAATTTATTAACAATCAAAATCATATAAGTTATGAAACCAACACACATCGAACATCTCGGCATCGCAGTTAAGAGCCTTGATGAAGTTATCCCTTATTACGAGCAGTTGCTCGGCAGCAAATGCTACTCTATCGAAGAGGTTGCTGACCAGAAAGTACGTACCGCATTCTTCAAGATCGGACAGACAAAAATCGAGCTCCTCGAGCCTACTTCTCCTGAGAGCACAATAGCAAAATGGCTTGAGAAGAACCCACACGGAGGCGTACACCACGTAGCATTCTGCGTAGAAGGTTTGCAGGTAGTCCTCGACGAGGCAGCAGCAGCAGGCTTGCAGCTCATCGACAAACAGCCTCGCAAGGGCGCTGAGGGCTTGAACATCGCATTCCTCCATCCAAAATCAACTCACGGTGTCTTGACTGAGCTCTGTGAAAATCCAAACAAATAAATCAATATTGCACTAAATCATGGATAAAATCAAACAATTGGTCGATAAGCGCGAAGAAGCACGCCTCGGAGGTGGTCAGAAACGTATCGACTCGCAACATAGCAAAGGCAAATTCGCTGCCCGCGAACGTATCAACATGCTCCTCGATGAAGGTTCGTTTGAGGAACTTGATATGTTTGTAACTCACCGTTGTGTAAACTTCGGCCTTGAGAAAGAGAAATATTATGGCGATGGCGTAGTAATCGGTCATGGTACTATTGACGGCCGTTCGGTATATGTATTCGCACAGGATTTCACGGTATTCGGAGGTTCGCTCTCTGAGACTATGGCCCTCAAAATCTGCAAAGTCATGGACCTTGCAATGAAGATGGGCGCTCCTGTAATCGGCATCAACGATTCGGGTGGTGCACGTATTCAGGAAGGTGTGACTGCACTTGCAGGTTATGCTGAGATTTTCGAACGCAACATTCTTGCGTCGGGCGTTGTTCCTCAGATTTCTGCCATCTTCGGTCCTTGCGCCGGTGGTGCTGTCTATTCTCCAGCCTTGACTGACTTCATCCTGATGACTGAGGAGAACTCATATATGTTCGTTACCGGTCCAAAGGTAGTGAAATCAGTTACCAACGAGGTTATCTCGACTGAAGACCTCGGCGGTGCACGCATCCACGCTTCGAAATCTGGCGTTGCCCATTTCCGTGCTGAGAACGAGCAGGACTGCATCAGCAAGATCCGCGAACTGGTTTCTTACATCCCACAGAACAACATGGAAGAGGCTCCAGTAATGGAATGCAACGACCCAGCTGACCGTGTGGAAGAGGCTTTGAACACAATCATTCCGGACGATCCTAACAAACCATACGATATCAAGAACGTCATCAATGCTATCACTGACAATGGTCAGTTCATGGAGGTTCATGCTGACTTCGCCAAGAATGTCGTTGTTGGTTTCGCACGTTTCAATGGTGTTTCGACAGGTATCATCGCCAACCAGCCAGCATTCCTCGCAGGTGTGCTCGACTGCAACGCATCACGCAAGGCTGCACGTTTCATCCGTTTCTGCGATGCATTCAACATTCCTATCTTGACATTGGTTGACGTTCCAGGATTCCTCCCTGGTTCAGGTCAGGAGTATGCAGGCATCATCACCCACGGTGCAAAACTGATGTTTGCTTACGGCGAGGCTACAGTTCCAAAGGTTACTGTCACTCTCCGCAAATCTTACGGTGGTGCACACTGCGTCATGAGTTCCAAGCAGTTACGTGGCGACTTCAACTATGCATGGCCAACAGCCGAAATCGCTGTAATGGGTGCATCGGGAGCTATCGAGGTGCTTGAGGGCCGTACAATCTCGAAGATGGAAGACCCTGCTGAAAAGGCAAAATTCATCGAAGAGAAGACCAACGAATACAAAGACAAGTTCGCCAACCCTTACATGGCTGCTTCATACGGATACATTGATGACGTCATCGAGCCTCGCAACACCCGTTTCCGCGTCATCCGTGCATTCCAGGCTTTGCAGACCAAGAAACTGGCTAACCCATTGAAGAAACACTCTAACATTCCATTATAATTATGTTGTTGGTAAACTGGACAAACACATTGATAATAACGGTTGTCGGATTCTGTTTAGTGTTCTGCATCCTGACCATATTGGTCATTGTCTTCTCGCTGTTCGGCAAAATCATGTCAGGCAGCAGCAAGAGCGAGACAAAACAGGCAGCAGCCACACCAGCCGCAACCCAGAGCAAGAGCGAAGAGGTTTCAGACCTTGACAATGCAGCGATAGCAACTGCCCTCGGACTGTATTTCAATGATGCGCACGACAAGGAGAGCTACAAGCTCAGCATCAACCGCGTATCACGTCGCTACTCGCCATGGAACGCTAAGATTTTCGGTCTTAACAATCTAAACAAGTAATTAAAAAAAACACAAAAATGAAGAATTTCAAATTTTCAATAAATGGCAAGAAATTCGAGACTACGGTGAACGAACTCGAAGAAAACCGTTTTGAGATTGAAGTAAATGGCAAGAAATATTCGGTTGACGTTGAGAAAGAGGCTGCACCTGCATTCACTGCTGCACCTGCAGCTGCCGGAAAGGCTGGTGCTCCAGTTGCAGCCGGGAAATCCGCAACGACCAAATCACCTCTGCCAGGAACGGTTGTCAACATCCTCGTAAGCGAAGGACAGAAAATCAAGGCTGGCGAGACAATAATGACAATGGAGTCTATGAAGATGGAGAACGAAATCAAGTCTGAATGCGCCGGCACAATTGGCAAGATATATGTCACGAAAGGCCAGAGCGTAATGCAGGACGACAAATTGTTCGACCTCACTGCTGACGCTGTTGCCGCTGCACCTAAAGCTGCTGCTCCAGTTGCCGCACCAGCTCCTAAACCCGTTGCCGCACCAGCACCTGCCGCTGCTCCTAAAGTTGCTGCTCCTGCCGGAGGCAAAGTGGTTAAATCACCTCTGCCAGGCACAATAGTCAATGTATTGGTCAATGCAGGACAGACCGTAAAACGCGGCGACACACTCCTCACCATGGAGTCAATGAAGATGGAGAACGAGATTAAATCAGAGTTCGACGGCACAGTTTCTTCGGTTGCTGTAAGCAAGGGACAAAACGTAATGCAGGACGATGTTCTCATAGTAATGGCTTAATAAACCAATAAGTTATGAAATTAATAAAAGTATTAATAATAACAGTCGCAATGCTCTTCGTTGGTGCACTGACTGCCAATACGGCTCTCCATGCACAAGACGAGGCAGCCGTAGCTACCGAGACTGCCGTAGAGGAAGAGACCATTGACCTCGGCGAAACCCTTTCGGATTTCAGCGAGGATATGGGCTTTGTACAGATGTTCACTGAGGATGAGGGATGGAAATACATAATAATGCTATGTGTTTCGTTCTTTCTGCTCTATCTCGCAATCGTGAAGAAATTCGAACCTCTGTTGCTCCTTCCTATCGCTTTCGGTATGTTGCTCACGAACCTGCCAGGTGCCGAGATGTTCCACAACGAGAACTTCGCAGGCGGACATGTCCACTGGGAACTTATGACATCTACTGATACTGCCGGACTGCTTGACTACCTCTATCTCGGTGTCAAGTTAGGCATCTATCCATGTCTGATTTTCGTAGGTATCGGTGCAATGACCGATTTCGGTCCGCTGTTGGCTAACCCTAAGAGCCTGTTGCTCGGTGCAGCTGCACAGCTTGGTATCTTCATTACGTTCATCTGCGCATGCGGTATGGGTTTCACACCTGAAGAGGCAGCTTCAATAGGTATCATCGGTGGTGCCGACGGTCCTACAGCTATCTTCCTCACGTCGCGCCTTGCTCCGCATTTGCTCGGCCCTATTGCCGTAGCTGCATATTCATATATGGCTCTCGTTCCTGTTATCCAGCCGCCTATCATGCGTGCGCTGACTACTAAGAAGGAGCGTATGATTCGCATGAAACAACTTCGTTCAGTATCGAAGAAGGAGAAGATACTCTTCCCTATCATCGTAGCCACTTTCGTTTCGTTGCTCTTGCCTGCTGCAGCATCTTTGGTAGGCTGCCTCATGCTCGGCAACCTCATGAAGGAATCTGGCGTTTGCGAGCGTCTGTCGAAGACTGTTCAGAACGAACTTATGAACATAGTGACAATCTTCCTCGGCATCACCGTTGGTGCAACTGCAACAGCAACAGCATTCCTCAACCTCCAGACACTGGAGATTCTGATTATCGGTATTGTTGCATTCAGCTTCGGTACTGGTGGTGGTGTGCTGCTTGCAAAACTGATGAATCTCTTCCTCAAGGAGCCTATCAACCCATTGATTGGTTCTGCAGGAGTATCGGCAGTGCCTATGGCTGCACGTGTTTCGCAGACTGTAGGTCAGAAAGACGATCCAGGCAACTTCCTTCTCATGCACGCCATGGGACCTAACGTTGCAGGTGTAATCGGTTCTGCAGTGGCAGCAGGTCTGCTGCTCAGCATTCTCGGATAACACATTATTATATAAGGCAGGAGTCAGGAAATTTTCGGCTCCTGCTTTTTTTATAATGAGAACATACAATCGCAAACAACACGCTGCAACGCAGCAAGACAATATTATATTAGCCTTTTTATGAACAAGAAAATAAAGAGATACATCATTACAGGGGCTATTACAATAGTTCTTATAATAATAGCTTCCTGGCTCACGCAGCCCACCGACGAATGCAGCCTGATGGTGCACCAGAACATCTTCGAACACGAAGCATACACTGACGGCAACACCTCGGTTGACATACCTTTCGAAGTAATGCTGACCGACTTCAAACGCGACACCACGTGCCCTGCCGAAACCGACACTGCATATACAGCCACCCTACTGCTCCAGCCGAGAGGCAACGACGAACCTGAAAACATCGAGATTGCGAACCTCCACCGAATGGAGACATACAAGTATATGCACTATCAAGTCTATATCCGTGAATATACCTTCAATCCCGAAAACGGCAAGCTGGCAGTGATTCTCGGAATTGAAAGGCTCAGACTCTATTCACTGCACGCTATACTCTTTTCGTTGTAACAAACGTATCTATCAATCTACGCGCAAACTTCATTCCAACGGCAACCACCTTGCCCCTCCAGACGGAAAACTGTCATTGGACGCATCAGCAAAAAGTCAAAGTAGGGGGTCCCCAAAACAACTGAGACAACTGAGATAACCGAGATAACCGAGAGTTTGGAATACCCAATACCAACAATGGGATGGAGTCTGTTTTCACTTCGCTTAAGACCCATCTTAGGCTGCATAATGGGATGAGCATAGAGCATAAGGAAACCTTTATAAGGTCTTTTCTTAAAGACTCATCACCACAAATGTCCATTAGTCCGGTTATTTCATAAAATCAGGCAAATCGAGTT
>JAKSNT010000015.1 GCA_024399575.1 Paludibacteraceae bacterium | reverse complement strand
AGCTTGTAGGCGTGAAGGCAGAGGCGATGCAAAGGGTCATCGCCATTGCCGTATTTCACGTCACCGCAGACTGGATGTCCCATATCGGCAGAGTGTACGCGAATCTGGTTCTTGCGGCCAGTTTCAAGACGGTATTCCATCAGCGAATGGGATGTGCTACGTTTTAAAGTGAAGTAATGGGTCACTGCATATTTGCCGCCATTGTCGGTCGGGCTTGAATAGGTTACATACGCTTTATTGTCTCTCAGCCAATTGGCAATGGTACCCTTATCCTGCTTCACCACCCCACTAACAACCGCAACATACCGACGTTCATAGACAATATCGTGCCAGTTATTCTCTAGAATCTGCTCAGTCTCAATATCCTTGGCATAGACCATCAAGCCGCTCGTGTCACGATCAAGACGATGAACTACATGAGCATGACATTTCTGGTGGCTTTTCATAAAGTAATCGTCAAGAACAGCTTTCACATTGAGCGATGAATGGGCAGTACCCATTGATAGAATTCCGACATTCTTCTCTATCACGACAATCCAACGGTCTTCATATACTATCTGCAAATATTGACTCTTTAATGTTTCGTTCTGCTTTGACTTGCTTATGGTTATGATGTCGCCTTTATGCAACGGGCAATCGAACTGCGTCGTAGGCTTGCCATTCACTGTTATTCCATGTCCGGTAAGTACAGCCTTTATTTTAGACTTACTGCCCTTCAGGTTGGCGAGCAACCATTCCAGCAATGTGCTTTCTTCACGAACCTCGTAACGGTCGTAATTATGATTATAATCTTGTTGCATATAGTCTTTCCATTTCTGACCGCAAAATTACAATTTATTTCCGAAATTTAAGGGGTATTGAGCACCCGAATTTTTCGTTTTTTGTCATCAAATGACGAATTTACCCATATAGTGCTGATTTAACGTAATTTGCAATTCGTCATTTGACGAATTTTTTTTACAAAAACATCATTGAAGATTGACGGAAATGTAGTAACTTTGCAATTGCATACTACTCAACAAAACTGTTTGGTACAATGACTGGCAGTTTATGCCTTAACGAGAGTAACATGTCAGCTTGAAATTTAATAAATACATCAAATAAATAGATATGAAAAAAACAATTTCTACACTTTCAATGATTTTCATGTTGTCAGTCAGTGTAATTGCCCAGACAAATCTCAAGAAAAGCGTTGGCGTTATCCGTCCACACAACAACAAGGATTGTGAAACATTCTTCAAGAGTTTCGCATCATTCGTCAACCGGCAAGGTTACAACGGAGCGGCAGAATACATTGCATCGTTCGGAAGCAAAAGTTTCAGTTCCTGCTTTGTGGTGACAGGTAACGATGGCCGCTATTATGCCATAACCAACCGACATGCTGTCGAGTATGCAGATTCGGTGATGGTTCAGTTCATCGAAGGACGCGACACCATCACATACGATGGATTGCAGATAGCAGGTGTGAGCGAGGAACTAGACCTGGCAGCAGTAGTCTTGCCATCAGGAATCAATTTCACCCCACTCGCATTGCAGAACTCAAGGGTCAGCGATGGCGACGAAGTATTCACAGCAGGCTTTCCAGGAGTATCAGACAAACCTTCCTGGCAATTCGGCAAAGGCATTGTCAGCAATTCTGAATTTTACAACGAGGCTCTGACTAACGATATTAACCGTTCTGTCATCCAACACACTGCCCAGATTGATGCAGGTAGTTCAGGAGGCCCACTGCTCGTAAAGGATGGTACAGATTACAAAGTGGCGGGTGTAAACACATGGAAAGTATCAAACCGTGACGGCATGAACCTCTCCATCAGAAGCAACGACATCAGAGAGTTCATTGCCACACTCGGGACAGCACGCAAAGAATCATCAGGTGAACTGCCAGACATTTACAACCATCTGGCAAATAGTACAAAGGACAACTACCACAACCTTCTACCCCGACTTTCGTATAGATACCTTTTCTATATGACCCTCAAGGAGATAAACAGTTCGTTTGACAACATGCCAAAGGATATGCGCAACGACCTTGAGAGCCAGATGAAAATAGGCCATTTCACCGAATCACTCAGATTGCTGGCAGCCTACAATGCACAACGCCAGATGGAAGAAAATCCCTTGCAATGCGAATCTATCACGATGAACGGCAATGATGAAGTGATATTACGAGGCAGCAACAAAGAGGAAGTCGTATTCACCTGGGAAAAAGGTGCATGGCGCATTGTCAAAATAGGGAAAAACGCTTCAAAACGTCAGGTAGGACGTGATGCATCAGAGATTGTTGGAACAGGCATAAACGGCAATATACAAGGTTTCACTATTCAGGGAACGATGCTCGCACCAGTAACCAAGAACGGTTCAATCGGAGGCGGAATAGGATTAGGCATAATGTCCAGATTCACGACTTACGAACTCCTATTGGAATATTTCAAATTAACCGGAGAAAGGAAAGACCCATTTGGCAACAGCAGGAGTTTCGTAGGAAACAAATTAGGCATTGGAGTAAGGTTTGGCGGACAGATTCCAATACAAGTATCGCCTCATATTACACTTGTACCGAACATCAAGTTTAGGGTTGGAGGCGAAATGCCTATCAAAGGGGAAAAAGGTACATACGATTCTTATGACGATGATGATTTTTACTTAGGTTTTGCACCATCAGGAGGAATAAACTGCATGTTCAAACTGGCGACAAGGAAATACCTATTCTTGGGAGCATCATACGAGCATAAGATAATGCTGATACCAGGTGAAAGGAACAGCATGTTAAACTTCGGATTCATTGCAATAAATCTTGGATTTGTATTGTAAAACAGCGATTTCGTTCATGAATGGCAAACCTAAGGTTCAGGCAGACTCTGACCCGAACCTTAGGTTCGCATGACGACCGTCCGATAATGCCAACGAATTATCGGACGGTCGTCAGGTAAAAATAAGGTTCTCCTCAGAGGATTGAAAGAGGAGAACCTATTGATTCTAACAGTTGAGGTAATTATTCACTGAACTCTGGTAAGATGATACTTCAATCGGGCAAGTTCTAAAGAGACTCCAAGACGGAACATAGTACGGACAGTCCTGGCATATACATGAAATGCCATTTCAGTCTGAGGTTCAATAGCTTCGTGACGAATGGAGTCAAGACCTACCCTGGAGAGAGAACGCATGGTATCATCAATTCGCAAAGCAGTTGACGAAGTGAGGAGAAAACCAAGAACATCCTCAACAACATGCTCGTCCATCTCGTCAAATCCACGTGCAGAACGAAGACGGGCATATACTGAAAGACCATCTACATCATCAAGCAGATGAACATCCTTATCCCACAAATGGGCAAAAGCCATTCCGACATATCCAGCCCAGGCGATGGAAACAAGTGGATACTGGGCAATATTTGGAACCGCATCGACCATATATTCAGGTGCGATGCGATCCCAAAGTTTTGTCAAATCATCAGTCTCAAGCAGAGTCTCGACAGATGCAGCACGCATCATGTTTTGGAGTAGTGTGGATTCGTACTGATTCAAAAATTCAAAATCCATCTTCACTTTACTTCGTTGATACGTGCAATATATTTGCCTATGATGTCGAACTCAAGATTGACTACAGTGCCGACATGTATCTGACAGAAATTAGTATTGTTGAATGTATAAGGAATGATTGCAACCTCGAAACTGTCGTCAGTCGGAGTGCAAACGGTGAGCGAAACACCATTTACACAGACAGAACCCTTATCCACTGTGAGATATCCACGACGGCGCATCTCTGGTGCGGAGTGGTATTCAAAATGGAAATAGTAGCTTCCATCGGCTTCGCGGACCTCAGTGCATGTGGCGGTCTGATCGACATGTCCCTGAACGATATGTCCGTCAAGACGTCCATTCATCATCATGGAACGCTCGACATTGACAAGGCTTCCGACTTCAAGCTGACCAAGATTTGAGCGGTCGAGAGTCTCTTGAATTGCAGTTACAGTATATTCATCGCCCTCTATACGAACAACCGTAAGGCAAACACCATTATGAGCAACGCTCTGGTCAATCTTCAATTCGCTCGTGAAAGAGCAACGCATCGTTATATGCAGGTTGCCCCCGTCCTTTTCGAGACGGGTAACAACTGCAGATTCTTCAACTATACCTGAAAACATATATTTATCTATTATTTCTTCAAAAATGAATAATCGCGTGAGTAACGAAGATGCTGATTTACGAAATTCTCGTCATACGATATGCTGAGACCTGTGAATTTGCCGTCATTATCGAAATGACCTGTGAGCACAGGATTGATGAAACCTTTATATGGAGCCATGTCAAGAGTAGCATAACGGGCAAGAATCTCACGATGTATATCCTGGTCGATACGGATTGAATAGTTCTCGACAAGATCGCGTGCTGCATTATAGTCGCCAGTTGACTTGATACGTTGTATCTCGCGAAGAAGTTCACCAAAACGCTGACGGAGAACAGTATAGTCATTCACAACAAGATAGTGTTTGCCGTCACGCACAATGAGTTCAACGGCATTGTCGGCTGCAGAATGTTCGAGCACCCATTTGCCTATAAGCTGGCGGTTGCGCATGTGAGTCTGCTCGATGTTGTCGCCAAGCTTGATACGTGTAGTCTGAGTCATGAGTCCATTCATGAGATATGAATAATACTGAGCCATATAAGCGTTGGTATCAGGCAAGAGACCAAGTTCTACAAGCTTAGGATCAGCTACATAATAGAGGCCGAAAAGGTCAGCACGAGCCTCCTCGATTACAGCATGGTATTTGCCGAGGGCATCAGGTGATACACCAGGGGCAAGTTTTCCAGAACCATGGCCGAGACACTCGTGAAGGTCTGTATGGAGATTGTCGGTTATTTCCTTGTATTTGGAAAGAAGTTCCTCAGTCTTTGCATCAACAACAAATTCATGGTTGAAGCCTGAACTTTTGACAGATTGAGCATATGCCTCAGCAATATTGTCGATAGACACTGATTTAGAACCGTATGTAGCACGAATCCAATCTGCATTTGGAAGATTGATACCGAGAGCAGACATTGGATAATTGTCACCACCCATCATGGCAGCAGTGATAACTTTGGCTGTCACGCCTTTGCATTTTTCCTTCTTATACATCGAATCAACTGGAGAATGATCCTCAAACCATTGGGCATTGCCAGAAATCTTCTCTGTACGCTTAGTAGCCTCAACATCCTTGAAATTGATTACTGCCTCCCAATTTGCCTTATAGCCGAGAGGATCTCCGTATGTCTCGGTATAACCACAGACATAATCGATAAGCGATTCAGTATCTTTCAACCAGAGTATCGCATATTCGTCAAACTCCTTCAAATCGCCAGTACGATAGAAAGAAATCATCTTCTGCAATGCATTGCGCTGAGCATCATTCTCGCAAACTTTCTCAGCTTTCTCCAACCAATAGACAATCTTGGACATAGCCGAGCCATAGAGACCGTCAGTCTTATATACATCCTCGACAAGTATGCCATCACGACGGACAAGACGAGAGTTCAAACCGTATGACACAGGGGTCTCGTCACCTTCAGTACGCATTGCTGAATAAAATGCTTCAGCTTCAGCCTGAGAAATTCCCTCGCCATAGTAATTGCAGGCAGAAGTAAGCAGAAGGTCAGCCCCTTCAGTCTGGTTCTTGCGGACTGCCATTACTGTTGAGTCAAAGATTACAGGTAAAATTTCGGCAAACAGTTCATCACGCGAAATTCCCTCTGAATAAATAGGCAATTTCTCGAAAGGAAGCTGATTGATCTGAGTTTCGAACCAAGCCTGTGAAAATCCAGGTTCGAACTTCATGCCGGAATAATGATGATGAATGCCGTTCGAAGCCCACACACGCTTCAGATAAACCTCCATAGCCTTATAATCGGCAGAAGTGGTGTCAATGTCTTCCATCGTATAAACAGACTCAAGAAGAGTACGGATGGCAAGATTGTAACGGCAGTTCTGGTCGTATATGATATCACGACCACAGAGAGCAGCCTCAGAAAGATAGTAGAGCATCTCTTGCTGCTGAAGCGAAAGATTCTCAATTCCAGGAACTCGATAACGAAGTATCTCAATGTCTGCAAAACGATCGACTACATAGTCGAAATCCTCGATTGCAGGGGTGAAAAGACCATTATCGGTCTCCTCTGTCTTTTTCTCGCATGACGATAAAACAAGCACAGCCATGGCAATAATAAATAATGATTTTTTCATATTACATCAATGTATATATTTCGGACTGCAAAGGTACAAAACATTTTTGAACCAAACAAAAATATATGGAAGAATAGAAAAAATATGTTTTTCATAGTGTGTGAATGGGAAAGAATTTGTAACTTTGCAGCCGCTTTCAACAAGATATATCTGAAAGAGACAACACAATGCAACCGTTAGCAGAAAGGCTGAGACCAAAGACAATAGATGATTATGTAGGACAGGAACACCTCGTCGGACAAGGGGCAATCCTGCGCAATATGATTGAGAGCGGAACGTTATCATCGTTCATTTTGTGGGGACCACCAGGCGTAGGAAAAACCACTTTGGCACGGATAATTGCAAACAGATTGGACATTCCGTTCTATACACTGAGTGCAGTAACATCAGGAGTGAAAGACGTAAGAGACATCATCGAGAAGGCAAAACAGAATCAATATTTCTCGCGCAACAGTTCAATATTGTTCATCGACGAAATTCACAGGTTCAGCAAATCGCAACAGGATTCACTGCTCGGAGCTGTAGAGAACGGAACAGTAACACTGATAGGAGCAACTACAGAAAACCCATCTTTCGAGGTAATCACGCCATTACTTTCGCGATGTCAAGTCTATGTGCTCAAATCGCTCGACATTGAGGATATGCGCAAGCTGACACAAAGGGCGATCGAAAAATTGTCTGGAGAAAGAGAGATTGTCATCGAAGAAGACGCAGCGTTGTTGCGTCACGCAGGAGGTGATGCAAGAAAGCTATATAACATACTGGAAATCATCATCAACGCAGCAAGCGAACACAAAGTTGTTATAACGAACGACATCGTTACCGAACGACTGCAGCAAAACCCATTAGCTTACGATAAAGACGGAGAGATGCATTATGACATTATCTCGGCATATATCAAAAGCATTCGTGGAAGTGACGCAAAAGCAGCAGTATATTGGCTGGCAAGAATGATTGAAGGAGGCGAAGACCCTCGTTTTATTGCGAGACGACTAGTGATAGCAGCTGCCGAGGATATAGGATTGGCAAATCCAAACGCATTGCTTATGGCTAACGCATGTCTTGACACAGTGAGCAAAATAGGAATGCCCGAAGGACGGATACCTCTATCAATGGCAACTATCTATCTTGCCAACAGCAAGAAGGACAATTCAGCATACCTTGCTATCGATGACATGCTTGACAAAGTCCGGGAGACTGGAAATCTGCCTGTTCCCCTGCACCTAAGAAATGCACCGACATCACTGATGAAAGAACTCAATTACGGAAAAGAATACAAATACCCACATGACTATCCGGGTCATTGGGTAGAACAACAATATTTACCGGACAACTTAGATATATGAGATTATGAAAAGAATACTCAATTGGAAAAAATATGAGCAGAGACATCACACTCTGACTGCGATATCAGTCATTGGAGTAGCTGTAGGATACCTACTCATTATTGCATTGAACAACGTATTGTACCAAAAGGAGATAACATGGGATTTCATGTTATATTGTACAATGTGTGGTGCACCGTTTGTAATAGTGGAAGGTATTTTCTGCCTGAAAATGGTACAGTGGTGCAACCGTAAGCCATTCAACCAAAAATACGAACGCGGGGTGTTCATCAGCCAGATATTGCTGAATGCATTGGTTATTGCTCTCTTCACGATTATCGCCTTTGCCATATTTGACCCCAACGAAAATGACAGTTTCGGAGAATTGAGCGACAGACTGTACTTCAAACTCAGTATGATAGCCGACATAATGGTCGGAACACTTATACTGCTATTGGCAAAATTCGTTGACAGACTGGAATATTCGAAATACCAAGAACGACAATTGGAAGAAAAACAGTTGTTAATCACACAGATGAGATATTCACAACTGAAAGCACAAGTCAATCCTCACTTTTTGTTCAACTCGCTAAACATACTGGTTTCTCTAATTAACATCGACCAGAACAAGGCAACGAAATACACTAAAGAGTTGGCGTCAATATACCGCTATCTGCTGTCAAGCGACGACGAAATACTTTCAACCTTGCGAGAAGAATTCAATTTCTGCCAGAAATATGCAGCAATTCTGACAATGCGATTCAACGAAGGACTGAAAATAAACCTGCCTAACCTGACCGACACCACTGTAGCTTCGCTCAGAATTGCTCCTACATCGGTACAGATACTCATCGAAAACGCCATAAAACACAATATGGTATCTGCTGAAAATCCACTAACAATCGATGTGTTCATTGAAAACGGCTATGTAGTAGTCTCAAACAACATCTTGCCACGTCCTGTACCTGCCGATTCAACAGGAATGGGACTCAAAGGACTCACAGAAAAATATGCTATCATCACTGGCAAGAAAATCATCATAGAACAAACTGAAAAGAAATTCACGGTCAAAGTGCCAATCATGAGTCCAACTGAAAGTAGAAATGTGTTACGTATAACTACAGAAAACGGAAAACAATGAAAATTCTAATTATCGAAGACGAAATCCTTGCTGCCGAAGAGTTAGCCAGAATGTTGACTGAAATCAACTCGAAAAACATCATTGTGAAAGCAGTTGCCTCAGTTGCAGAATCTGTCAAATGGTTGTCAAACAATGATGCTCCAGATGTGATATTCATGGATATACATCTTGAAGACGGCATTTGTTTCTCGATTTTTGACCAGATAGAAGTGAAATCGCCTGTCATTTTCACAACTGCATACGATCAATATGCATTGGAAGCATTCAATGCCAACGGAGTTGCTTATCTGCTCAAACCTATAGACAACGATGAACTCTGCGACACGCTGAAAAAATTGAATAATTATGTGAATTTAAATATAGAGAAATTACAAAAAACTGGCGAAGAGATCATACAAAACAAACAAACGGCAAAACAAAAATGCAGTACATCGCGAATCGCAATACGCAAAGGTGATAACTATACTTACATTTCAGTTGAGGATGTAGCCTATTTTTATAGTGATGAGCATTATACGTTTGTAGTTACACATAGCAACGAACGCAATCTGATTAATTCGCCTCTAAATGAATTAGAAGAGGTATTAGACAATGATAAGTTTTTTCGTGTCTCCAGAAACTGCATTGTCAATATTTGTTCAATTGAAAAAATCAGCAAGCATATCACCGGAAGGCTGAAATTAAAGCTAAACCCAGATTTTGGCACAGACCTATTTGTAGCGCGCAACAGGATGAAAGATTTCGTAAATTGGCTTGGAATACGTTAACTGAATACTATACGTTTAACAATATCAGAACCTATTGTTTCGTTTATTTTCGCAACTACAGAATCACGATTCATGAAAAGCTCCTGACGAAGAGCAGCAGATGATATTCTAACAAAAAGAGTGCCATCTGAAAAATGTTCATGCGAGCTATATCGCACCATAGTACGCCCGAGAGCATCACGCCAAGTCTTTACCACCTGCATAGCTTGTAAGCCAGCAACAGCACTAGCGCCAATTGAACGATTCAACACTTGAGGCAAGATATCGCCAATAACCATCGTTTCTTTATAACGGTCGTCCATCAATATTCAGTTTTATCAGTTGATTTACCCCATTCACGGAAAGCCTCAAGAGCCTCGTCACGACAATATTGCATACCAGGAATCATACGTTCGGATTGACGAAGCGGAATCTCATTGTAAATCATTTGGTCATCAAACCCAATACCGGCTGCATCTTCACGAGTAGCAGCATAATAAATACAGTCAATATGAGCCCAATATATTGCACTCAAGCACATAGGGCAAGGTTCGCAGGAGGCATAAATTTCGCAACCACTTAAGTCAAATGTATTCAAGTTGCGACAAGCAGAACGTATTGCGTTGACTTCGGCATGAGCTGTAGGGTCATTGTCAATAGTTACAGAATTACCTTCCGCAGAAACAATCACGCCATTCTTTACTACTACCGCCGCAAAAGGTCCTCCACCACGGCGTATATTTTCTACAGAAAGGCGAATAGCCTCATCCATGAATCGTCTTTCGAACATGACAATAGAAATTTTGGTTTGCAAAGGTACTGATTTTTACTGAAACAGCAAAGAAAATTCGAAGTAAAAACAAAAGCAGTTGAAATTGCTGTAATTACAATCCCAACTGCCATTCGTATTTTGACTTCAATTAACAACTTACCATATAGAAACTCGTTTCTCAGGAGCGAGATAGAGAGGGTCGTTTTCGGTAATTCCAAATGCATCGTACCATGCCTGGATATGAGGTAAAGCACCATTGACACGCCAACGGCCAAGTGAATGAGGGTCGCACTTTGTACGAACGATGATTTCCTCAGGACGGATATTTGCAGCCCATACACCTGCGTATGCAACAAAGAAGCGCTGAGCAGGAGTCAATCCGAGTTTGTCCTTTGCCTCGATTGTCTTTGTAGCATTGCAGAATGCCTGATATGCAACCTGGAGACCACCATGGTCGGCAATATTCTCGCCAAGTGTGAATGCTCCATTAGCAAACACTCCAGGAGCAACCTCAATACCATTGAAGTACTCTTCCATAACTTTCGTACGTTTTTCGAAATTAGCACGGTCTTCCTTAGTCCACCAATCATTGAAGTTTCCATTCTTATCAAACTTGGAGCCTTGGTCGTCAAATCCATGAGTCATTTCATGACCAATAACAACACCTATAGCACCATAATTGAATGCATCATCAGCCTTCATGTCAAAGAATGGATATTGAAGTATGCCTGCAGGGAAACATATTTCGTTGGTTGTTGGATTGTAATATGCATTGACAGTCTGCGGAGTCATAAGCCATTCGTCCTTATCAACCTCAGGACGGCTGAGTTTAGAGAACTCGTATGCATTGTTGAAAGCAGAAACTTTCTTCATCATAGTCCAGTAGTTATCAGCCGTGTCGAAAGTAAGTTTAGAATAATCACGCCATGTCTTAGGGAAACCTACTTTCACATATATTGCATCAACCTTCTCAAGTGCAAGTGTCTTAGTAGCATCTGACATCCACTCAAGATTCTGGATACGCTCTTTATAAGCATCTTTCAAGTTCTGAACTAGTGTTTCCATACGATCCTTGTTCTCCTGTGGAAAGTATTTCTCACAATAAAGGCGTCCGATAGCCATACCGAAACCTTCATTGACAGCCGAAGTGGCACGTTTCCAACGTGGTTGCTGTTCCTCACGACCACTCATAATCTTGCCGAAGAACTCAAAGTTCGCTTCTGAAATCTTCTCTGAAAGATATCCAGATGCGCTATTAATAAGATGCCATTCAGCATATGCTTTCAATTGGTCGATAGACAATTCGTTGAGAATAGCAATCATCTCGCGAATAACTTTTGGCTGACCGACATTCACCTCTTTTGGAGTATAACCAAGAGCATTGAAATACGCATCCCAATCGAAACCTGCAAAACTGTCTTTAAGTTGCTGATATGAGAACTTATGATAGTTAGCTGCATCATCACGAAGTTCAACATTGGTGCTATGTGCATTTGCAAGACGAGTTTCGAGAGCCATAACATTGCCAGCAGCAACAGCAGCATTCTTTACACCAAAATAATTGAACATAGCAGTAATATGAGGCACATAGGCATCACGGACACGTTTTATATCGACGTTGTCGTCAAGATAATAGTCACGTTCGCCCATTCCCAAACCAGACTGTACAATATAGAACAGATACTGCTTAGAGTTCATAATATCAGCATCAATATATACGCCAAAGAACATATCTGCAATATCACGCCCCATGAATGCAGCAATGTCTGCTGGAGTCTTGCATGCCTCGATAGCAGCCATATCCTCAGCAATAGGAGTGATAGATTCTGCATTAAGACGAGCTGTGTCCATAGCTGTCAGATAGAGATTGCGAATCTTCTGTGCATCACTACCCTCTTGCTGGTCGTTAGCCACAATTTCCTCGATAAGACCTTTCAACTGTTCACGATTGTTCTCAGCGAGAAGGTCAAACGAACCGAAACGTGAATATTCACCCGTCAACGGATGAAGCTTCTGCCAACCACGTGTGGCATAATCATAGAAATCGACACCTGGATTGACAGTGGTTTCCATGTTTTCAGCCAAAATACCTGCTTCGAGAGTATCTGGCGTTTTCTTTTCGCAACCTGCGAACAACACTGCTGCCATAGTTGCAACGATTAAAAATGTTTTTTTCATTTTGAATATACTTATGCTTTACGATAATTATAATTTGCGTCCATAGTCTTGGCAATGGCATCATTTATCATGATTGCAAAATCACGTGGTGACATCTGACCCTGGTCACCTTCGCCTTGACGGCGAACAGAAACCTTGTTGTCATTCATTTCGTTCTCACCAACAATGAGCATATAAGGAATACGCTTAAGTTCGTTGTCTCGTATCTTTCGACCTATCTTCTCATTACGGTCATCGACAGTTGCACGCACGCCATAGTTTGAGAGATCAAATGCAACCTTCTGTGCATAGTCATTGAATTTCTCAGAGATTGGCAAGATAACTGCCTGATCTGGAGTCAGCCACAATGGGAACTTACCGCCAGTATGTTCGATAAGCACGGCTACGAAACGTTCCATAGAACCAAATGGAGCACGGTGAATCATTACAGGACGATGTTTCTGGTTGTCTGCTCCGGTATATTCCAATTGGAAACGTTCAGGAAGATTGTAATCCACCTGAATAGTACCAAGTTGCCAACGACGTCCAATAGCATCTTTGACCATAAAGTCAAGCTTTGGTCCGTAAAAAGCAGCTTCACCTATCTCCTTGCGAGCCTTCAGTCCCTTGTATTCGCAAGCCTTGACTATAGCGTTCTCTGCCTTCTCCCATACCTCATCCGAACCAATGTACTTCTCTTTGTTATTAGGGTCACGAAGTGAAATCTGAGCCTCGAAATTCTTGAAGTCAAGTGCATTGAAGATTATGAAGATAATATCCATTACCTTCATAAACTCCTCTTCGAGTTGATCTGGACGACAGAAAATATGTGCATCGTCCTGAGTAAACGAACGCACACGGGTCAAACCGTGAAGTTCACCAGACTGTTCATAACGGTATACAGTACCGAATTCAGCAAAGCGCAAAGGAAGGTCCTTATAGGAACGAGGTTTGAACTTATATATCTCGCAGTGGTGAGGGCAGTTCATTGGTTTGAGCAAATACTCCTCACCCTCCTCAGGAGTATGAATTGGCTGGAATGAATCCTTCCCATATTTAGCATAGTGACCAGACGTAACCCAGAGTTCCTTCTGCCCTATATGAGGTGTCATCACCTGCTGATAACCAAATCTTCTCTGTATCTCTGAAAGGAAATCCTGAAGACGAAGTCTCAGTTGTGTCCCTCTTGGCAACCACAATGGCAAACCTTTACCTACTGCCTCAGAGAATGCAAAGAGTTCCAGTTCCTGACCAATCTTGCGATGGTCGCGTTTCTTTGCCTCTTCGAGGAATGTAAGATACTCATCAAGCATCTTTTTCTTAGGGTATGTAATACCATAAAGACGGGTCATCTGAGGACGGGTCTCATCGCCACGCCAATATGCTCCAGCAACAGAAAGAACTTTAACAGCCTTGATATCAGCTGTATTTACAAGGTGAGGACCACGGCAAAGGTCAGTAAAACCACCATTGGTATAGAGAGTTATAGTGCCATCCTCAAGATCATTGATAAGTTCACACTTGTATGTCTGGCCACGTTCAGCGAACATTTTAAGCACTTCCGCCTTCGAGATGTCTCTGCGTAACACCTCCTCTTTCGTCTGAGCAAGTTCGAGCATTTTCTTCTCAATCATTGGGAAGTCTGACTCTTTGATGACAGTACCTTCAGCAGGCATTACGTCATAGTAAAAACCGTTTTCAATTGCCGGTCCTATACCGAACTGTATTCCAGGGTACAACTCCTGAAGAGCCTCAGCCATAAGGTGTGCTGATGTGTGCCAGAAAGCATGTTTAGCCTCATCATCGTCCCATTTGTGCAACTTGATTGAGCAATCAGCATTGATTGGACGATTGATTTCAACAATTTCACCATTTACGCTTGCTGCAAGGATATCCTGTGCAAGTCTGGTAGAAATACTTTCTGCGATTTGATACGCCGTGATTCCTTCATTATACTCTCTCACGGAACCATCGGGAAAAGTTACTTTAATCATTTTGTTAAACTAATTATATGTGTTAAAGAGTGACACCGACCCAGTCATACAACCGACCAAATCTCTATAAATGCCTCTCCACAATTTTTTATCTGTTTACTATCTCCATCTTATCTAACTCTCCTGCAAGGAAATGGTTGATATTCCGGTTGCAGTTGTGACACATCTCAATTCTTGCATCGATAGTGCCCGTTCCGATATGTGGCGACAATACCACATTGTTCAATTTATATAGTTCAGGCGTAAGTCTTGGTTCAAATTCATATACGTCCAATCCTGCTCCAAACAATTTCCGACTCTGCAAAGCACGCACCAAAGCCGCCTCGTCAACGCAGGCTCCACGTGCTGTATTTATAAGAATTGCATTATCACGCATGATAGAAAGTGCATGTTCGTCAATTATATGATGCGTCTCTGGCGTATAAGGACAATGCAATGACACATAATCCGACTCTTTCAACAATGTCTCGACATCTACGTATGTAGCATTGTATTGATGCTCGACGTCAGGATCAAGACGATGACGTTTGTTATAAAGTATCTTCATACCGCAAGCAGCCGCACGACGAGCTACTGCAGAACCTATATTGCCCATTCCTATGATCCCAAGAGTCTTGCCATAAATTGCGACACCAAGGTTCATCATAACTCCGAACTCAATATCAGAATTCGGTTCACGCATACGTCTGTCAAGCTCAGCAACGCGATGTGACACGGCAAGCATAAGAGTAAATGCATGTTCAGCAGTTGGTTCAATGACAGGTATTGGCGTGTTTGTGACAGGAATGCCACGACGCTTGGCTGCAGCGATATCCACATTATTGAAGCCAACACCAAAATTAATAATTGCTTTCAAATTCTTCGCCATCTCCATCATCTCGTCAGTCACCTTATAGTCGAAAGTCGAAATAAGGAAATCAGCATCAGGCAATAACTCCATAAGTTCCTCTGGAGTGAACTTATGTTTCTCCGGCATCACAACCGTATGCTCTGACATTTCTGTAAATCCCTGCTTAGGCAGGTTAGTAGTCAATAATATAACCATTTCAGTCAAATGTTTATTTTTCACCATGTATAAGCCTCATCACACTGCGTCCACCGTCTTTGTGCTTTCAGTGTCTGTTCAATTACATCACGGGCACAACCACATCCTCCTTTGTGTCCTGATATATATTTTGCAATAGACTGTATTTCCGGAACAGCATCTTCAGGGCAAACTGGCAATCCAACTATTTTCATAACCTTGTAGTCAGGGATGTCATCGCCCATATACATTATTTCATCATCTTTCAAATCATTGCGTTTCTTGAAATCCTCATACGACTGAATCTTGTCAGCAGCACCAAGATATATATTTTCAGGATGCACACCGAGCGACTCAAATCTGAGTCTCACAGCTTCTACATTGCAACCTGTAATTATGCCAATGGTATAGCCAAGACGGTTTGCCAGATTAATCGAATAGCCATCCTTGACATTAACCATGCGCATTGGCACTCCGTTAGCATCAAGAGGCATAGTGCTGAAAGACAATACTCCATCCACGTCAAACACAAATGCTTTTATTTTATTCAGATATTCCTTGAAATTCATTGTTTCTTGTTGTATTATTCAAAATGTAATCAGTCAGTACGCTATACACTTTTCGACATTCAGGCATATTCTCCAATAGTGCCATGTGTTGTTCTATGACTGAATAATCGCCACGTCTTGCAGGTCCAGTCTGAGCAGCACGAGGTCCGATTTCAACAGCTTTCTTTATAGTTTCATTCAATATTGGTACCAGCACATCTATTGACAGCTTTGTTTTTTTCAAAAGTTCTTCTGACATGCAAAACAAGGCATTGACAAAATTATTCATCATCACTCCTGCTATATGTAGATTCTCACGCTTATCAGATGGCATTAAATAAACATTTTCAGTCAACACATCAGCAAGACAGCCAATCTTTGCGCACGTTTTTCTATCTACAGCCTCAATAAAAACAGGCACGTCGTTCATACAAATCTTTCTTCCTTTAGTGAATGTCTGGAAGGGATACATAACGCCATACGACTTGCAACCGCACTTCTCGAAAATATTCATGGGAACACTTCCAGAAGTATGCAAATGCGTACCCACATCAAATGGCAGATGTTTCTCAAACAATGTTTTCAGTACATCGTCTTTCAGGCAATATATGTAATAATCCGATATACGGTTAATTTCATCGAACGACGTAACAGCTTCGGCACCTGTTTTCTCTGCCAAACTGTCAGCCGATTCTTCTGTACGGCTATAAACCTGCAATATCTCGCATCCAGACTCTTTCAATATGGGCAGGATATTGTTTGCTACGCTTCCTGCTCCTATCATCGTCACCTTAGAATATATCGAAATGGATTTTGTCATATAACAATTTGCTCTCGTCGTAAGGTTTACGTTCTTCATTCTTGTATCCCAACGAAACTATGTTCATCACCTCAAGATGTTGTGGAATGCCAAGTAAATTCTTTACGTATTCACCTGCCGTTTCTCCAGAAGGATGCATTCTCTTATAAATTTGCACCCAGCACGACCCTATTCCAAGTTCGGCAGCCTCCAGCTGGATTATAAGCGAAGCTATCGAGGCATCGCAAAACCACACATCGCTTTTTGCAGGATCTGCACAGACCGCTATTGCAGCAGCAGCTCCTTCTATAAGCTGTGAACCAGCCTCACGGCTCTCTGAAAGTTTTTTCAGCATCTCCTTGTCCTGCACCACTACAAATTCCCAACCATTAGTCCGCTTTGAAGAAGGCGACATCAATGCTGCCTTCAGAATAGTTTCTATTTTATTCCGTTCTATACCATCACCTGTATATTTCCTGATAGAACGTCTGTTTTTAAGTAAGTCTAAAAAATACATATATTGACTATTTATTTTATCACTACTTCTACTCGTCTGTTCTGTGCCCTACCCTCTTCAGTAGCATTGGTAGCGACAGGTCTCGACGAGCCTTCACCACGTGTAGTTATCCTGCCTTCAGCAATACCCTTATCTACAAGTGCCCGTTTGAGCGACTCAGCACGTCTCTGAGAAAGTTCCTGATTGTGCTTTTCCTGACCGACATTGTCAGTGTGACCAACTATCTCAATCTTAACTTTAGGATTCTGTTTCAGAAAATCATATAGATGTTCAATCACAGCATACGATTTAGCCAGAATCTGATCTTTGTCCGTATCAAAGAAAAGATTATCTACCCTTGTTACTTTTCCCGTAATTATAGGTTGCATACCGACAAGAATAGAATCCCCCGCTCTGGTTATCTCTTTTGTATAAAAAATATAACCGTCTTTCCTTACGCTCAAGCCATACGAACCACCTTCAGGGAGGAAGGCAACGAAATCGCCAGCCACCTTATCGCTCATTGACTCAAATATCTTGTTGTTTGTCGATTGGTCGAATATTTCGACATAGGCATTCAGTGGTTTCCCATTCGTAGCATCAGTCACTCTTCCTGGACTGAACAACATTTTCTGCGGTTTAGCATCTTCAGGTATCTCTACCTCGTATATATCAAGTCCCGTTCCATACTCTGGATTAATCTTGTTGGATGCATAATATGCCTTGTTGCCTGCCCCATTGACTACAAATCCCGACTCATTACCATTGGTATTCAATGGATAACCAAGATTCTTTGGAGTTGACCACATTCCGAGTTTCTTCTTCGTCACGTAAATATCAGAACCACCCATACCATTCAAACCAGTTGAAGAATAATAAAGAGTGGTTCCATCTGTGTGAATGAATGGTGTGTATTCATCTCCTTCTGTATTCACTGGTGCACCTAAAGGCTCATCTTTGTAAGGCTCCAGCCTGCCGTCTTTCAATATACGTATCTTTACTTTCCAGATGTCACTTCCGCCAAGTCCTCCTGGACGATTTGAAACAAAATATAACTCATCACCTGAAGGCGACATCACCGGGTTTGTCTCCCAATATTCAGTATTGGCAGGAACACCGAGGTTCATAGGCAGCGACCACTTATTACCAACCCGGATAGAATAATAAATATCACACGAGCCTATGTTGTCGGGGTGGTTACAAATGACATAGAACATATATCTGCCGTCGGCTGAAAACGATTGTGCACCTTCATTGTTCGGAGTATTGAGCGGTTCTGCCAGAGGTCTTGCGAATGTCCATCCGCCATCCGGCTTACTGAAACTGACATACATATCTTCTTGCATACGTTCATCGCCTGCGTAGCCGTAAATAGGATTCAGCACGGTTGTTGACATCATCCTCCCATCGGCTGTAACCGAAGGAGCATAATCATCATATTTAGTGCTCACCCCATCCAACCTCTTTGGTTTGAAATCCACAGGGTTATTATATAACTTCAGTGCATTTTTATATCTAAGTTCAATGTCTTTCAGTCTGTTTTTCATTGCAACAGACTCAATTTCAGCCAACATGCTCACCGCATCATTGTATTGTGCATTACGATAATATGCCTCCGACAAACGCAATCGCACGTTGTCCGTAGGGTTCAACTCATATATGTTCTCAAGACATAATACAGCCAGTTCAAACGAATCAATATTGATATATGTCCTTGCCAGTTCAAAATAAGCCTCTTCGAATTTTCTGTCTTTGGCGATAGCTTTCTCTAACAAAGAAATTTTTTCGTCTGTGGTGACTGAAATTTTAGCACTTTGGTAAAGCTTTATTGCGGACTTCGATTTGGTACTATATTCCTGAGCCACTGTGCCACTTAGGACAGCAACAAAAAACAGTGCAGTTATAATCGTTCTTTTCATATTCTCAATCATAATTTCAAATCAGAAGCAATAATTTCCTTAACTTTATTCATCATATCGCCCATATTCTCATCATTGAGGTCTGTAGTCTCGATTGGTTCGTGGAACACCAGCTCTATTTTAGTACCCTTCACCCAAAAACTCCCTTTAGGTTTTGCTTCATACGAACCGTTTATCGTAATAGGCACAATTGGTAAATTGAGGTCACGCGCCATAGCGAAAGCTCCACGTTTGAACCTTCCCATTTCGCCTGTACGTGTTCTTGTCCCTTCTGGAAACATCACTATCGAACTATTGTTTTCGCTGAGCACTTTCTCTGCCTGCATGATGCTCTTGTGCGACTTGATACTATTCGAACGGTCAATGAAAATATGTCCTACTGCCACACAAGCGTCACCCACCAATGGAAATTTCCTCAACTCCTGTTTCATTATCCATGAAAAACGCTTTCCAATATAGCCGTATATTGCAAAGATTTCCATTGTTCCTTGATGATTTGACAAGAAAATATACGATTTCGAGTCATCAATCTTATCTCGACCTCTTACTTCGACAGGACAAAAAGCCAAATTACAAATAAATCTCGCCCAAAAAACAACAAAAGCATTAGTTATATTGAATGGCAATCTCACTCCAACCATCAGCAATGTTACAAATGCAGTAAAAAGGGTATATATCAATCCAATAGGATAGAATATCACTACTGAATATAGAACCCAAAACAACGAAAATTTTCGCTTCATGATTTACATTCCAAATTATGCTGCAAATTTAATGTTTTTTTTTCGAAAAAAAATGCTTTCGATAAAAATATTTTATCTAACTTTGCAGCGTAATTGCGTAGATGAATAAAAATACACAAGTTATATGAATTCAGTCAAACAAATGAATCGTGCCGCCGACAATATTCGTGTCCTCGCAGCTTCGATGGTCGAACGTGCAAAATCAGGTCACCCAGGAGGAGCAATGGGTGGTGCTGATTTTATTAATGTCCTATTCTCAGAATTTTTAGTTTATGATCCTGAAAAGCCTCTGTGGGAAGGCAGAGACCGTTTCTTTCTCGACCCAGGTCACATGTCACCCATGCTATATTCCGTGTTGGCATGTGCAGGAAAATACACCATGGATGACCTCCGCAATTTCCGCCAATGGGGATCTGTCACGCCTGGACATCCAGAACGCGACTTGATGCACGGAATTGAAAACACATCTGGTCCTCTCGGACAAGGACATGTTTATGCAGTAGGTGCTGCCATAGCATCGAAATTCCTCAATGCGCGTATGGACAACGTCCTTGAATCGAAGATATATGCATATATTTCCGATGGTGGCATACAAGAGGAAATTTCTCAGGGAGCAGGACGTATCGCAGGACATCTTGGACTGAACAATCTCATAATGTTCTACGACTCGAATAACGTCCAACTCTCGACAATGTGTGATGCAGTTTCGTCTGAAGATGTTGCTAAAAAATACAAGGCTTGGGGCTGGCGTGTCATTGAAATCAACGGCAATAATGTCCGCGACATCCGCCATGCGCTTCGCTCTGCCATTTCAGAAAGCGAACGTCCTACACTAATAATAGGTCATACCGTTATGGGCAAAGGTGCTCTTCGCGAAGATGGCAGCTCATACGAGAATTGTCCTGCCACCCATGGTTCACCTCTCGGTGGCAATGCATACGTGAACACAATAA
Source organism: Paludibacteraceae bacterium (assembly GCA_024399575.1). Lineage (GTDB taxonomy): Bacteria > Bacteroidota > Bacteroidia > Bacteroidales > Paludibacteraceae > Aphodosoma. Next base: position 13,394 of record JAKSNT010000015.1, on the reverse strand, counting down.
ACAAACTCGGTGGCAATCCTGAAGAGCCATTTGTAATATTCGATGAGACCAAAGAGATATACGACCGTCGCCGCCATGAGCTTGAAACTATTGTATCACAGCGTTACGCACGCAAGGATGCTTGGGCACGCACTCATAAAGTAAAGGCTGCGAAACTCGAAAAATGGATGTCTGGTCAAGCACCACAAATTGACTGGAGCAAACTTGAACAGAAACCGGATATTGCTACACGTGCCGCATCCGCAGCATGTCTCGGAATATTGGCTGAACAGGCTGAAAACATAATAGTAGCTTCAGCCGACCTCAGCAACTCCGACAAAACAGACGGTTTCCTCAAAAAAACTAAAGCTTTCAGCAAAGGTGATTTCTCAGGTGCCTTCCTTCAGGCAGGAGTTTCTGAGCTTACCATGGCATGTCTATGTATAGGAATGATGTTGCATGGCGGTGTGGTAGCTGCTTGTGCAACGTTCTTTGTATTCTCCGACTATATGAAACCAGCCATTCGTATGGCAGCTCTTATGCGAGTACCTGTCAAATTCATCTGGAGTCACGATGCTTTCAGGGTTGGTGAAGATGGTCCGACCCATGAGCCCGTTGAACACGAAGCGCAAATTCGTCTCATGGAAAAGATGAAAAACCATTCTGGTGAAAACTCAATGCTCGTACTCCGTCCAGCCGATGCACGCGAAACTACAGAATGCTACCGACTTATGATGGACAACATGTCAACCCCTACAGGTATTATCCTTTCGCGTCAGAACATAACCAATCTGCCTGACTCCACAAAATATTCTAATGCTAAGTTCGGTGCATATATCGTCAGCGAAGATACTAATCCTGAGATTGTACTCTTAGCTTCGGGCAGTGAGGTATCATCGTTGGTTGAGGCTGCAAAAATTGTCCGCACTAAAGGTCACAGTGTTCGTATTGTATCTGTCCCTTCCGAAGGCTTATTCCGTAGCCAACCTGTTGAGTATCAACAAAAGATACTTCCCGAAGGAATACGCCGTTTTGGTCTCACTGCTGGCTTACCTGTCAACCTCATGGGGCTTGTAGGCGCAAATGGCATTGTTTACGGACTTGAATCATTCGGATTCTCAGCACCATACAAAGTGCTTGACGAAAAACTCGGATTTACTTCGGCAATGGTTGCAGAAAATATCTTGAAATCATTATGAACATCGAACGTCTTTTCATAATCGACCGCTGTCTTCATGACGAAAACCGTCAATGGTCGCTTCAGGACCTCATTGACCAATGCGGCGAGGCTATGCAGAACTCAAAACGTTCTGTACAGGCTGATCTCGAAACCCTGAGAAAACGCTTTGGAGCCAAAATCATGGTTGTAGATAAGAAATTTTATACATACCGCGACAAAAACTACAATCTCGCCGAGCACATATTGTGCGCAGACGACAAACAGCATATTGCTGAATTGTTGACTGATATTCGCCAATACACACGATTTAATGAAATGCACGTTTTTGAAAACGACATCCTGCGTCTTCACGACAAGATTGCAGCTGCTTTCGGACTTCCTCGTCCTTCCAGACATTTGCCTGGTTCTGTTCTGGAAACTCAGGACATACGCCTCTGGATATGCGAAGATATGGTTGACAAAATAATCAAACGGCCTATCCACCCTACCCAGAAGATAGAACAGTACGAAATCGATGGAAGTGCGAACATAGTGATCCATACAGTAATGACTGCAAAATTGGAAAAATGGATAAACGAACAGGAAGCCAAACATCATGTAAAACTTCACAATGTAAATTAACTGTCATGAATATATTTGACCAAGTAAGCGAAGGCATCAAAAAAGCGATGCTCGCCAGAAATCACGCAGAACTCGATGCACTGCGCAATATAAAGAAAGAGCTCCTCGAAGCTAAAACATCAAAGGAAGCAAATGGCGAAGTGACCGATGAACTCGCCATAAAAATCATCCAGAAAATGAAAAAACAAGGCGAAGACGCCATTGACATGTTTCGCCAGCAGAACCGTCAGGATCTCATTGACGAATATCAGGGACAGATTGATGTTTACAAGCGGTTTCTTCCTGAAATGATGTCAGAAATAGAAATCGAGCGTGTTGTTCGCGAGACTGCAGAAAAAATTGGAGCAAAGGCAATGACCGACATGGGCAAACTCATGGGCAATGTCACCAAGCAACTTGCAGGTCGTGCCGAAGGTCGCATCATATCTACAATAGTTAAAAAGGTGTTGTCTGAATAATGAACTTTACCAATTTTCTTGATTGGCGTGCCAAACACATCAGCAATCAGAAATTCATTTATATCCTGTCGCTCATAACCGGTGTAGGTTGTGCGCTCGCAGCATATTTACTTAAAAGCATTATTCACCTTATACAAACCTTTGTAACACAACTTACGAACAACGAAATAAACTATTGGTATCTTATTTTTCCGGCAATCGGCATAGCCATTGCATCGTTTTTTGTGCGTCGCATTGTGCGTGACGACATATCACATGGAGTAACCAAGATACTATATGCCATTTCCCAGCACAAGGCTATCATCAAGGTGCACAACTGCTATTCCTCGGTGATAGCCTCTGCCATAACCATAGGTTTCGGGGGATCAGTCGGAGCTGAGGCACCAATGGTGCTCACAGGCTCGGCTATAGGTTCAAACCTTGGCAAAGCGTTCCGCATGGACCAACATACGCTCATGCTCCTCGTAGGTTGTGGAGCAGCAGGTGCAATAGGCGGAATATTCAAGGCTCCTATTGCCGGAGTGACATTTGTTATGGAAGTCCTACTCATCGACTTCACTATGAGTTCAATAATTCCTCTGCTCATCACCTCAGTGACAGCCACTTCCCTATCCTACTTCTTCTCTGGATCTGACTATATGTTCGCTTTTTCAGACTACAAATCTTTCTCGCTTGCGCGCGTACCTTATATTATCATATTAGGCATAGTATGCGGTCTGGTAGCTCTCTATTTCACCCGTGGAATGAATTTCCTCGAAGGAATCTTCAAACGTCTGAAATCTCCGCAAATCAAACTTATCATAGGAGGACTCATGCTCGGAGGACTCATCTTCCTTTTCCCTCCACTTTATGGTGAAGGCTACGACACTATAATATCGCTTCTCGCCAACAATTCAGACGACACATTCGCACAATCAATCTTTCGCAACTACAAAAGCGAAAGTTGGGGGATTATTGTATATCTTGGACTTATAGTATTTTTCAAGATATTTGCCACAGCAGCCACCAATGGTGCAGGAGGCACAGGAGGTGTGTTTGCACCATCGCTTTTCGTTGGATGTCTGACTGGTTTTATTGTAGCTGAGGTGTTCTGCATATTGGGTTTCGACATGCCACACCAAAATTTTGCACTTGCAGGAATGGCTGGGCTGATGAGTGCTGTAATGCATGCACCGCTGACAGGCATCTTCCTCATTGCCGAACTCACTGGTGGCTACGACCTTTTCATGACGCTGATGATAACTTCAACCATAGCCTATATCACAATAATCATATTCGAACCTCACTCTCTTTATGCCATGCGACTTGCGCAGAAAGGAGAACTGCTCACACACCATAAGGACCGTGCTGTCCTTACGCTCATGAAGATGGATAACGTGATTGAAAAGGATTTTCTTACCGTCAGTCCTGAAATGAATCTCGGCGAACTTGTCAAAGTCATATCGCAGTCTCACCGCAACATATTCCCTGTTGTCGAACACTATACCAACAAACTCGTCGGCATAGTGTTCCTCGACGAGGTGCGCAACATCATGTTCCAGCCGCGACTCTACGACCGCTTCACGGTCTATAAACTCATGTCGATCCCGCCTGCAAAAATCAATGTCGATATGTCGATGGATCGCGTGATGGACATTTTCGAACAGTCAGGGGCTTGGAATCTTCCTGTAGTTGATGACAAGGGAGCATACGTTGGTTTCGTATCTAAATCGAAAATATTCAATATATACAGAAACGTTCTTGTGAATTTCTCAGAAGAGTGATGATATATGATTAAGGTACTGAAGGCATCTGCAGGGTCTGGCAAGACCTATTCGCTGGTAGAAGAATATATCAACTTGCTAATAGGCGCACAGGCTGACTATGTAAGTATGAAAACATTTTCAGCATGGCATCCCAACGTTCACCGCACTCTGCTCGCCATTACGTTTACAAACAACTCGACAAACGAGATGAAGGAACGTATTGTCCGCAGACTTTTCGAACTTGCAAAGTCAGAGTCAGAACTGGCTGATGTCTGCCAGCATCTGCTCGGAGACATACTGAACGACTACTCCATGTTCCGCATTTCGACCATCGACAGTTTCTTCGCTCAGATAATCCGTTCGTTCACTCGCGACCTCGGCATAGACACTGTGCCTGCTATCGAACTCGATGACATGTCTATCCGGGAACAGGCAGTTGACAACATACTCGCCTCGCTGAATACTGACAAAGCGAACAAACCTTTGCTTAGGTATCTCATTAGAATATCTAACGAGAACATGGAGCGAGGTGCCAACTGGAACATACGCGATTTCCTGCTGAAAATATCAAAAATCATATTGTCTGAAGAGTATCTGAACCTGCAGGAAAGCAAGAAAGCCGACTTCAGCACAGTAGAAAACGAACAGGAAAGCATCAATACAAAGATAAAAGTGCTTGATGCAGAGATCAGCAATCAGTTAGACACGCTCATTGCGCTCATCAACTCTTCAGAAGGCATAAACCGGACAACTACGAAATCAATAACCGAGAAACGAAACATCGGGGCATCGGTATTTTCGAAATCTGATGACGAGCGCAACTGGTTCAACAAGGGCAAAGGGTCGGAGTCAGAAATCGACCGTCTGAATGACTGTGCTAACGTCATAAACAGGTTGAAAAAGCAACGCAACACCCTGTCCGTCACACTGAAATATATAAACATTACAGGCATAGTGTCGCGCATTCGCAGAGAAATGGAACAGGTCTGTCAAGAGAATGACTCTATACTGATTTCTACAGCAACTCACCTCATATCGACGATAATCGACAGCTGCGACACACCGTTCATCTATGAGCGTGTCGGGGTAACCACCGACCATTACATGATTGACGAATTTCAGGACACTTCGCGCACCCAATGGAACAACATTATGCCACTGCTGACTGAGACTAATGCGCGTGGAAAGGAATCGCTGATAGTAGGAGATGTCAAGCAGAGCATATATCGCTGGCGCAATGGCGATTGGAACATTCTCAGCAACGACATCGAACGTCAGTTCGAAGGCTATATCGATACTCGTCCTCTCAACATCAATCGCCGAAGTTGTGCCGAAATCATCGAGTTCAACAACATGCTGTACTCTAAGCTCATTCCCAAAATTGACTCTGAGGTGAGCAGACGCACTGGCAAGACCAGTGACATTGCATCCCTATACAATGACATGATTCAGGAAAAGCCGGAAGAGATAAAGACAGGGGGCAGTGTCTCGTACGAATTTCACGACAGCGACAACAAATCGTTCTACGATACAGCTCTCGACAGGACAGCCCAGCTTCTTTGTGAATACAGTCTATGTGGGGGCACACGTGCTGTGCTGGTACGCAAAAAATACGAAGCGTCACTTGTAGCAAAGCGTCTGATCAGAGCTGGCATTCCTTTCTATTCTTCCGAATCATTGAGAATAGACACAAATCCTGCAGTGCAGTTCGTCATTTCAATAATGAACCGTTTGACGCATTCTAATTCAGAATTGTACCAGCATTTACTTATCCACTATGCAAACAGTCTTGGCATTTCTGCACTTACGACAGACGAAAACATTCTCCCCCTCATTGCCATACCGCTCACCGAGATAGTGCCATACGTTGCCCGCAAGTTCCATCTTGCCGAAGGTGCAAATGCTGACAACCGCCAGGCTCTCGACACGTTGCATGACACCATACGTCGTTTCGCCACACAGAACGAACCTTCACTCATCCGCTTTCTCGGCTTCTGGGAAACTCATTCATCGCTCATTAATATACCACTTCCCGAGGACGCAAATGCAGTACGCATAATCACCATACACAGTTCCAAGGGATTACAGTTTGATCACGTCATCCTGCTTATGGCTGAAAATTCGTGGAAATGCGGAATCAAGGACCATGGATATGATGTAGAGAAATACACATTCATCGATACACCCTACACTCCGAACAACCTGCCGGCAATAGCCATCGATATTAACAGCAAGGCTTGTCTTGATTCAGATTACGAAGAGTATCACCGCAAAGAATACATCAATTGTTGCATCGACAACGTCAACACCTTGTACGTAGCTACGACGCGTGCAAAAATCGACCTTCACGTCATAGCACAGATACATATCCCAGATGCAAAATCAGAAGCAAAGAAAGATATCCGCTGCCGCTCCTTCTCAGTCACGACATTGCTGATGGACATTCTCGGTGCATCGCCTGCAGAAATGGCAGACGTACAAGACGAAACTCACGAAGCTATCCAATCAACTGAAATACCACAATTCCTGGAGACAGGTGCAACCGATGTAAACATACCGTTAAAAATAAATTATCAGCCAACTACAGAGCAGACATACGGAATAGTCTGCCACAAGTTCCTGAGCCTTATCAAGACTGTCAACGACGTTGACAGTGCGCTGCGGCAAATGGTGACAGATGGCGACATCAAGGCTGACGAAACAGCTGTCCTCAGCAATATGTTTGCAAAAGTCAGCACCCACGGCTGGTTCGCCCCTGAATACACGGTATATATAGAACGTGACATATTGCACGATGGACAGGTAATTCGTCCTGACCGCGTCAACATTATAGGCAACCAGGCTATTATTATAGACTATAAATTTGGCGAACGCAACGACAGATATAACCATCAGGTTTCAACCTATTGCCAAGCCTACCTCAACATGGGGTACAACGTCGAAGGATACATATACTATGCCAACGACGATTACGTAGAACGTGTAATTTAAATTAAATGATATGAAAAAATCTATGCTTATTGTAATGGCTATTGCCATTCTCACAGGATGCAACAGCACCAAAAAAAGCGAACCATCTTCGAGCACAGGCAAGAAAGGTTCACTCGTAGGAATTTGTGAATTCACCCCTACATTCTCTGACTTTCTCGCAAGCCGCGGGGCAGCATTTGTCGTAACAATAGATGGCAAGGAGATTGCAAGAGTGAAAAACGGCGAAAACTTTTCGTATGACCAAATCAACATCAACAATGCCACAGTCAAAATCGAAATGACATTGGAAAACGAAGAAGTTCCAGCCGAAAGTGTCAACACATTGACGTCAATCAAAGGCTGTGTAAAAATCAAATCAAACGATGGAAATAAATCATACAGTCCTATAGACGAAACATACGGAGGATCTGGTTTAAAACCTGAAAATTTCAGCAGTTATATCGAACGCTTGAAAAAAAGAATGACATTCAACTATAAATTCGAGAACGAAACAATCAAAGAAATCGACTGAAATTTTTTATCAATAATTATTAGTTTGAATAAAAATTATTTGTACCTTTGCAGCGTATTTCTTAATGTCCTTCGATGAAGAAGAGAAATAAAAAAATATTGTCAGGAATTGGCATTGGGCTGTTGGTGGCAGTGATAGTTATCTTGTTTTCAATCAATGCAATAGTACGCCATATACTGATCGAAAAAGTTGATTCGGCAATTGAAAAGGCTGACTCGCTCAGCATAAAATACGTCTCGTTGGACATCGACATCCGCAAAGGGAAGTTGGAATTAGGTAAAGTAATAATCCAGACTGACACCATTTTCACCGACAGTGTGCGGGCATACAGCAGGCTTGAACTGTCGAAAGTCGGACTTGACGGAGTGAATTATTATTCCCTTCTGGTCAACAGAGAGATTGATCTCAAGGGAATAACAATAGATGGGCTGAGTTATAAAGGCATACTCGACACAAAAGCCATGGAAGCTCGTGCAGCCACTGACGACATTAACCGCGAGACTAAGGAACAGTTCGAACTGTTGCTGAAAGAGGCACAGAAGCACCTCAACCGTGTGACGCTCGAACGTCTGACAATGAAAAATGCCACTGCCGAAATCGACGCATTGGAAACAGGTCTGCATGTTTCAATCAGGAATATGGGATTGGAATTCTACGACTTGGGCTATAGCCTGATAGATTCCGTACCATTCTATTTCAACGACTCAGTCATGGAACTGAATCTGACAGATTTCTCCATGGTGATGCCTGATTCACTAATGAACCTGCAAGTAGATAGGTTTTACATAGACCCAGAGAGCGAAGGATTGACAATAGCGGGAATATATTTTGCCACTGACCATAGGAAATCAGGAATACAGGACCTCGCCTCAGCAAGAGAATATCACGAAGTCTGTGTTGACACGATACGTCTCGACAGCATTGACCTGCCGGACATGCGGCAGAAACGCAGTCTCGTGGTTGGCAATCTGAGAGTGATAAACGGACAATACACAGGCATAGTGGATGGAATAGCAAAGAAGGACAAACCGAAAAAAAAGATTGACTTTGCAGAATTAGGTGTGAAAACCGAAGAGGCACAGATGCTTGCAATGCTGAAACAGAAACAGGAAGAAATCATGACAGACCAGCAGGCAGAGATGCTCGACATGGTGCAGAAGTGGCTCGACGGGGTAAAGCTCGACCGCATATCAATAGAAAACGCTGCTGTCAGATTGTCGTCCTTCAACACCGACCTTACAGTTGATGCAGACGACATAAACATTTCATTCAACAACCTCGGTTACAGCCTTACGGACAAGATACCTTACCATTTCAATGACTCGGTATATTCTTTGGCAATAGGACCGGTAAGTGTAAGTACACCTGACGGACTTATCTCCATAACGAGCAATGGCTTCAAGCACAGCAACTGCGGACCTATCACCATAGGCAAGACAAAGGTAAGAAACACCATCGACAAATGGCAACTCGCCCATGCTATGGGCGACAAGACAGTCACATGGATAGACCTGACAATCGACACATTCTTCACATCCAAGGTCAGCCCGTTCAGCACAGTCATTGACCGCAAGTTGCAGCTCGACAGTGTGTACGTGAAAGCAAGCGACATACAGTTGTTCGTTGACAACCGCAACCTGTCAATGCCTAAATTCGAGATGCCTTCGAAGCAGACCCTTCTTGAAATCAAGCGGCTCTACGAAATAGACAACATCACCGTCGTGCTTGACAATCTAAAGACTGAAATCACAGGGCACTACAGCAACAATGGTTTCATAACAGTTAACGATGCTTCGATATCGCTGAACGACATATATTTCAACAACCTGAACGTCGGACGCTTTGACGCTCATTTCCCAGATGGGACGATGAACCTCAGTATAGGCGATATACATACCGTCCACTCCGAACACAACCTGGTTGTCAGTGACGTGACGTTCAGCACTGTTGACGAAGAGCATGAGGGCGAGATTTATCATACTGTCAATGTCGATTCAATAGTTGTCGGCGGAGTAGCATTGGGCAACGCTTATACGAGCAAGAATCTGGCTGCTTCGGTGCTGAGAATCGTGCATCCGCAATACAGGGGAAGATTGCTTGTAGGCGAGAAGAAAGATGTAAGACAGAAAGCTGACGACCCACTTGCTGCAAAAAAGAGAAATATCGAAAATGTGCAACGCAAGAACATGCTCGATTTCTTCCATGAGTGGCTGGATTATGCCCAGATGAAGAAGATTAGAATCGAAAAGGCAAGCACCGACATACGTGCTGTCAACTCAGGTTTCTCGCTGACCACACACGACTTCAACTTGTCGTTGAGCGGCATAGGGTTCAACATCAACAATTACATACCAATCAACGTAGGCGACTCTATGATTGACGTGAAGCATTTCATAAGCAATTTCAGGTTGATTGGCAACAGTGCGATATCCAATGTCGGGTTGAAGGACCTCCATGCCACCCTACCCGATTCATCCATGTACCTTAACGTTTCAAGAATATTCACCGACCACTCGTCGAATAGCATAGTGATAGACAACATGGAATTTGCCACTGACACCGTTGTGCCAGACGACGAGATGTTCCACCGAGTGACTGTTGACACGCTTCGCATTGACGGCATAGTATTGCCAGACCTCAAGTCACAGCGCGAAGCCACAGCCAGCGCACTCAGGGTGATACGACCACGATATTTCGGATATATAGATGAAAATCCGAAAGAAAAAGTCACCGACACAATAAGCAGCATACACAAGAACGACCCTCATAACCTCGAAAAACAGAAAAAGGCATTCGGTATTATAGGTCAGTTCTTTGACGGGGCTGCATTGGACAGGTTGTCAATAGAAGACGCATCAGCCGAGGTGACATCCTTGGCATCGCATTTTTCAGGAAAGGCTGAAGGTCTCGACATATCGCTCAACAACATATCTTATACACTCTCTGACATTGTATATGACATCGAGCAGGTGCCTGGACTGAGGTTCAACGACTCGCTGTACAGTGTGCGACTGCGCAGTGCCGATGTGTTGCTGCCTGACTCCACCATGTTCATATCGCTCAGCAACTTCAAGCATGAGAACTGCGGACCTGTTTCCTTAGGACACACTGCCATGAACCATACAATCGACAAATGGGAGATTGCACATAGAAACGGCGATGTGCCGACCACTTGGTTCAGCATGGTACTTGACACCTTCCGAACCTCGTTTGTCCGTCCTATGAACATATTCAAAGACATCAAGAATTGGGGCAAGCTGGATTTGGATTCAGCCATTGCCGTAATAGATACGCTGACTATTTTCCGCGACATGCGTTACAAACCGAAAGTACCTTACACCATGCCGCAGGTACCAATGCTGAAGGTCGATACATCGTCGTTAGCATCAAAATTCACATTGAAAGCCATCGATGCACGAGTCAACCGAATGAATGTCTCGATGGCGATGGCTGACAGTTGCGTGCCTTTCATAGGATTGGACAACATCTGGGGCAAGGTGAGCGATGTGTCGCTGGCACGCGGCTCAAACATCAAGGTTGTCGGCGGTGCATCAATAGGAGGAGGCAAGGCGCATGTCGAGGCAAACATAGGCGTGTCCCCTGAATGTCCTTGGAACATCAGACTCAAGGCAAACGACATAGAACTCGGTTTCCTGAACGAATTGGTATTCCCTATTGCCGGAATGAACGTCAGCGGAATGGTTCACGGACTGGAGGCAGAATATGGCGGCGACAGCATAAAGGCTGAAGGAGTGATGCTGATGACCTACAACGACATCAATGCAGTATTCTTCAAGGAGTCACCTTCGCCATACAATTTCCTCGGCAAGAACTACAAATTCCTCAACTCGGCAGCAAAAACGCTCATTACGCACGACAATCCAACGAAAAACGGCAAAGAGGCACGGGCATACCGTGTATCGTGGAAGAACGACCACTGGAACCCTGCCGCAATGTTCATGCTCGGTCCAATGATCAAAGGCGCAATCGAATCACTGCTCCCAGGATTGTTCCTGCACAACAAGGTGGATTTCACACCTGAGACCACCAATCAACGATAAGACATCATACTATTTCAATAACCATTCAGGTCCAAAAAACACCAATATTCTGGACATTTTTTGCCATTTGGAAAAAAATTAAAAATAAAATAAATAATGTGTTGGTCAATTCAAAAACAAGTTGTAACTTTGCATGAAATTATTGTTAAAAATCAATTAAAAAAAAACAACATAGTTACGAAGAACAAATTTACTCTTTTAATGCTCGTAATGAGCGTATTCTGCATCTCTGTTTTCGGACAGGACGCAGAGAAAATCACTTCAGGATTCGTAACCAACAAGATTGGCGACAATTGGTTTATGACTGTTCAAGGTGGTGGCATCTGGAACGGAGGTTCGCATTGGACAAAGGAAATGCAGGATAAATATGGCTACAAAATGGCACCTGCAGCAAACATCAGCGGATTGGGAGGTATCACATTCGGCAAATGGATAAATCCAAATGTCGGTTTTGGCATAGGTTTGGATGCAATTGGCATACAGAACAAGGACTTAGGCAAAACCAATTGTTCTTTCTACCCACATGCCGATTTGTATTGGGACTGGACAAACCAGTTTGGCGGTTATCGTCCTGACCGCATGTACCACGCTATCCCATACATTCACTTCGGAGGAATGTTCGACAAAGTGTTGGGTAAAGAGATTACTGCAGGTATAGGTTTTCTCAATCAGTTCTGCGTCAACGACCGTTGGGCAATCAACCTTGACCTTCGCGGCACATTCGTCCGTGGCGAACAGTTGGGATATATTGCCGGAGTTGGTGGGACATTGGATTTGCAGTTCGGTTTCACCTATCGTTTCGACAGCAAGGGTTGGACAACCAAGCAGCAATGTCCTGAGGTGAAGGACAACTCTTCAGAATTGGAAGCACTGCAAAATTCATACGATAAACTTGCAGCTCGCAATACTGAACTCGAGCAGCAGAACAGGAAATTGCAGAAAGACTATGAGGAATTGAAAAACAGACCAGTTGTAGCAGAACCTGCAAAACCAATGGCTGTCAATCCTGCATCAGTTCAGGAGAAAGTTTCCACACCGATGACTAAGGATCGTATCAACCAGCGTCTGGCTGATTTCGCACAGCAGTTCAATTTCGACAGCAACTCTGATTCCACTGCCCTTTCGCCAGAGGCTAACCAGCTCATCAACGATTTGAAACAATATCTTGACACTCACAAAGGCGAATATACAGGCATCCGCATAACAGGTCACACCGACAACTTCGGATCAGCCAAGAACAATATGACAGTCGGTATGCGCCGTGCGCAATACGTAAAGAATATCCTTATTCAGAAGGGCATAGATGCCAGCCTGATACAGGTTGAAAGCAAAGGCATGACCGAACCAATTGCCGACAACTCTACTCCAGAAGGCATGGCAAAGAACCGCCGTGTGGAAGTTGTCATATTCTGAGAAATTCATTTCAAATGACTAATATGGGACAGCAGGTCTGGAATTGACCTGCTGTCTTCGTTTTCCTGCCAAATAGACTTTATGCTGTCCTGTAAACTCTATAACACCTATCCAGAGTCCAAGTCTCCAAAACAACTGAGATAGCAGAATACATTTTCTTCTCTCTCACGCAGAATACGCAGAATTATGGGAATTTTTTTCCGCGAATTCTGCGTATTCTGCGTGAAACAGATACGCGAATTCTGCGTGAAACAGAGTCAGAGGGCTGCACGGAGTGGAGAAATCCTCTGTCGTGCCTTTTTTATGCCTCCGTTCAATGTCCGTTCGATGTCCGTTCTTTCTCCGTTCAGCAACGGAGGCATAGCGAAGTATCGACAAAGGCATGACGAACTCACGACTAATTCACCGTTTCAGGGTCAGGCAGGCTTGTCTGTT